>CAJQRX010000023.1 GCA_905612405.1 uncultured Candidatus Thioglobus sp. | reverse complement strand
TAGTATGGAGTCATTTTTAGTGATTTAATCGATGGTCTTAATACACTCATTTCAGGGTGGTCCTAATACACTGTCTATTCTTGAAATACTCAAAGGTGGTCGTGGAAACACTGCTAAAAAAAACCATTGGATTTAGGGCGGTCAGAAACACCGACAAGTGGTTCTATTCCGCGACTGTTGAATGATTTTGTATGTTCTAATTTAAAGGGTCTAATACCCTGCCTAGAATTCTCAATAAAATACAGTCAAACAATCTCATGTATAACCCAAATAAATCAATAAGAGATAAGGTCTTCCCTGTCAAGATAGGTAAGTTCTCAGTCAAATACTATACTTTTTGACAAACTTCAGTAGTAGAATTAACTTCTAGTTTTTAAAATGACGTAATTATGAAAAAACTTATTTTAATAGGGTTAATTTTAGGATGCTTGTATGCTTATTTCAATCTCACTATATTTGTAATCCCTCCTACTGAAGCAGATGAACGTTATCCTAAAGGCGAGACAATTATTATAAAAAGGTTTGGAATTCTTGAATTCATTGAGAGTCCTGATAGCGTCTGCATGAAATCACAAGGAGGAGTAAACTGGTTATGTAGAATTGCAATATTAGGAGTGGTTGATGGAAATAACCCTGAAATACGAGTTGCAAAACATATTATAAGATTACCATATCTGGACTTTTTATATCTAATTTCAACAGGTGGAAAAGACTTCAGACCATTTAATTTAAATTTATCTTTTTAACTCCATTCTTCTATGAAAAAACTACTATTAATTCTGTTCTCATTATTCTTTCTTAGTTCGCCCTCTGTTTTTGCAGAAGAGGATTTATCAAAAATTAATATAAGTAATTTAAAGCGATTATCAAGCAGCGAAATTATTGATGCATTTAGCAATACTCGGTCAATTGGGTACTATTCTAGGGATATTTATGGGATAGATTTTGAATTTGAAGAGTTTAATTATTCAAATGGTGACTTTAATCATTTAAATATCTTCTTCTCAGCAAGCGGCAAATGGAAAGCGTATGACAATAAAATGTGTTTTAAAGCAACTCAACATAGTTTAATAGCGCCAGAAAAAATGTTTACTTGTGTTTTAATATATACTAGTATCAAAGAAATGGAATATTATTTTTACATGCCAGGGCAGGGAATATATGCAAAGACTACTTTAGTCATCCCTCTAATTGATTAAATACATAATATATATTGCATTTTATCATTAGTAAAATTAACTTCTAGTTCAAAATGATTCTATTATGAAAAAAATATTACTTACTTTAACTTTATTAATTTTTTTAGCAGGGTGCGATATAGAAAACCCTGGGGGCGTTCTTACAAACAATCAACTTCCCACATCTGTTATTGAATTTATAGATGAGAAGAATATTTTAGATGATGAATATATTATTGCCTATTACGATGCTACTATTAGTTTAGATAATTCAGAGTCAGCAATTCTTACGAATAAAAATGTAATTTATTATAAAAATGGTAGGATCATAAAAATTCCTTTAAATGAAATACAGAGAATTGAAAATGAGAAAGGTTTTTTCTTTTATATTTACATTACTCCAATAAATGGGCCGTTAATGACTATAGAAATTGCACACTTTACTGGTGGCGATTTGTTTCTAGATTTACTTAGAAAAGAAGTAAAGCGATAAGAGGCAAGGTTCTCACTCTCAGGATTAGTAAGTTCTCAGTCAAATACTATAAATTTAAATAATTTCATAGACAGAATAAAACTTACTCATCAAAATGGAATAGAACTATGAAAAAATGCCCCTACTGCGCAGAAGAAATAAAAGATGAAGCGATTAAGTGTAGATATTGTGGAGAAAATATAGATAAATCTATACAATCTTCTAAGTCTCAAAATCACGCCTCAATTCCAGAAGATGTACTTATTAATGCGTCTTTTTGGAAAGTACACAAAATACAAAATCCCAAGGAATATGGTGGATGGTCAAGATTTATGCAAATGTGGGGAATTATTCCAATTATAGGACTTCCAATTGGTATTTTTGGATTGCAAAGCGATAGTGTTGTTAAAAATGCCCAAGCACAAGGATTAATCTTTTTATCGTTAATGTTTGCATTTTTAGGGTTGATGAATGTATTAGTGGGTAATTTTAACTAGCTACTTTAATCTGAAAAAAGAGAATTTAAACTTTCTTTTTATGGGTATATAATAGGGTCACATTGAAACGAATATATAATTTCAATGTTTTTATTCTTAATGGAGAGATTATGATGACAGATAAAAGAAAAGTAGGTGTTTTATTGGGTGCTTTACTTATTTTTATTCCTTTTTTGACTATGGGATTTATTACAGATGCTAGTGGTACTTATACCTATAAATTTATGGATATATTTTTTCCGCCTGAAAATACATTGGCTGCAGGATTCTTCCCTTTTAAAGGGGTCGTATATCCACTTTTAGTGCTATCAGTTATTTCAGTTATTTTAAACTTAGTTAAAAAACCGTTTGTAGTTTTATCTGTAATAGTTGGCATCCTTACCTTAGGTTTTCATGCATTCTTTTATTACTGGGTTGCTGGAGCGTTTACTATAGCAACTTTAGGAGTGGCATGGTACATAATGGGAGTTGGATGTATCTTACTAGTAGTATCACCTTTCCTTAAAAAATCAAGTTAATCTGCTTAAGAAGTATAGACAATTATGATCAAAACTATTCCATTACTGTGGATTAGTTTTGGTTATTCTAATAAAGGGTTGAATACAATTCTTTTAGACTTTTAACAGGTCAATTTTTCCCGCTTAACTAATTTAGAAGTAGAATTACTACTAGCTCAAATAACAGTCTACATAAATAGGAAAACATAATGAAAAAATGTCCATTTTGCGCTGAAGAAATTCAAGATAGCGCCATTAAATGTCGCTTCTGTAATGAGGCCCTTAAAAATGATGTCCAATCAAAGAGCATTCCTAGAGAAACTTATGTTCCACGGCAACCTTTGCGTTTTAATGAAGCAGTTGAAACATGTTTTAAAAAGTATTTTGATTTTAATGGAAGAGCAAGGGGATCAGAATTTTGGTACTTTATGCTATTTAGTGTAATAGTTGGTCTTATGGCCCAAATTTTAGATTCAGTAATATTTGGAAATAACTTTGGCACCTTGGGATATGGGCCATTTTATTGGATATATTTTATGGCTTTTCTCATTCCTCAAACATCTGCAGCATCAAGAAGATTACATGATACTAACAAGTCAGGTTGGTGGCAATTGTTATGGCTAACTATAATTGGTGCTTTTGTCTTACTAGTTTGGTATATTCTAGAAGGTGACAAAACTGAAAATAAATATGAAAAATAACTAATTCCCCCCAAAATGGAGTAGTTAATTTAATCCAAGAAAAAAAGAATTGTGGACTCCTCACTATTATGGTTAAAATGTTGTAATGGGATTGAATTCAGATATTAGTCAAGTTATTAAAGAGATAGATAAAGTTATTGGATCTAAAGAAGGTAGATGGCTAGAAGTATCAGATTACAACCTCAAGAGCAAAGATCGTAAAAACATGAAGTCAATATATGGCCTCATTCATGACATTCTTTATCATGTTATTGATGGTCAGAAGATTATAGATCGAACACACAAAGATAGTCTAGAGTATCTTTACAAAAAATGCGCTGATCATGTTCAAAGTAACTGAGAAAGACCAGAGTAAGTCATTATAGTTCAGTAGAAAAAATAGTTTTTATTAAATCCATGAATCCTAGTACAGAATAACAAATCACAAATTTAGTAATCGCCTAACATACAAAATAAAAAACTGCTTTAAATCACAAAGTCTCAAGATTCTGTAATTTATTTAAAGCCACAATAATATCTTTATCTTCCTTAAGAGATTCATGAAGAAAGTCAAAATAATCAAACTCTTGATTTTGGAATTCAACACTTGTTATTGGATAAAACCATCTTTCACTCATCATGTTAAGAGTAAATTCTTTATCACACCATAAAAATTTACGAATATGATTGAAAATAGACTTCATATCGTGCTCTGCCTCTAAACAAATCAAGATAAAAGCCTGATCTTTCCAAAACTCAGATGAAAAAGCGCCATATTGATCTTCATTAAGTAATCCCCTAGCAACTCCCTCTTTAACATTTTCCAAACTCTTTCCAGCCCATTTTTCATTGAGTTTTAGCCTTTTTTCATCTTCTTGAGTTGAATATCCGACCTGATAAAAGTATTTATTTTCAACCATTTTTAAACTATTCTTATAAAATAATGACTAGCATACACTATGAAAAAAAATCACTAGCATCTAAGTTTAAAATTATACAATGAATCCTTAGATAAACATTAATATAGTTGAAGTATTTATAAAATTAAGATAAGCTGCATTACAAAAACTAAGAAACTGAAAAAATTAGATAATATAAATATTTGTAAAATGATTCCAAAAGTTTACATTATAAATGTCTGGCACCCTGTCAAGTCTACATTGAAATCCAATAGATAAATCTTCAAAAGGCATATTATTTTTTATAACCCAATAGAATGAATCTTTCCTAACCTTGATCCTCAGTTTTCTTATTTCTTGGGGATTATATTCAGATTTAATTTTCTCCCAGTTGAATTCTTCAAAAACAACAAGAGGCAAAGAAGAGGAAAAATCTACACTAAAAGAGCAATTTGGTATTTCCTCAAAACTTCCATTAGTAAGTTCAAAAAATACCTGAAGATCATCTCTGAAATTACTATTAACAAAGAAACTATTAATATAACCAGAGTCAATATTAGCATCTGCGAAAACTTCTTCTATAAAAACCTCTGGGTTTATAGAAGAAGACTGTCTATCAATCATATTACTGCTTTCAATTTGACTGCCATAAAACTCATATGAGTCATTATTGAAAATATTTAAACATTGTATTTTTTCTTTTATTAAATGAGACTCAAGATCATCTATAGTGTTCTTATTATTATTCTCAAAAATATACTTATCTCTTTTTGCACTTTCGACAAAAAAACCTGCATAAGGAAGGAAATAAATTGGATTTATTTTCTGAATATTATTAAGAACTATTGCCTTAACTGCATACTTGTTTCTGATTAAGACCTCTGCTTTATTTGATTCTTCTTCATTATCAAAACATAAAGGATAACCACTAGCACCGGCGGCAAAACTCGAAGCAAAAACAGTTATATTTTCAGGAAACCTACCAAAATTTAAATCATTTGAATCTACTGTTGAAAAAAATGCAAAATCACCATACGTAAAATAAAACCCACTATCATCCCTAAAATCACCAGATTTCAAAATAGAGAAAAATAATTCTGAATCTTTGAACTGATAATAGCTATCAAAACTAAAGCTTTTTAAATTTTTAAACCCTAACCTAAGTAAAATTTTCTCAACACTTTTGCTCTCAAAATCTGGAAATATGAATTCCATATCTTTACGAATCTTGCTAAGCGTAAACTCATTCAAATGATCAGGATGTGAATGAGAGATATAGATAAAATCAAGCTTATTAAGTCTTTCTACCCAGTTTTCAGGAGGGTTATGTTTTAGCCACCAA
Organism: uncultured Candidatus Thioglobus sp.; assembly: GCA_905612405.1. GTDB lineage: Bacteria > Pseudomonadota > Gammaproteobacteria > PS1 > Pseudothioglobaceae > Pseudothioglobus. The sequence goes on along the minus strand of CAJQRX010000023.1, from coordinate 11,951 downwards.
CCTGATGCAAATGCAAATCCTTCAATCCAAGGATCGGTTGCAAATGAAAAATCATTGCTCTCAAAAATCAAGCATGCATGAGAGAAAAACTCTAGTGAAAGCTTATTTTTAATCTTTGATCTAGGTAATTTAGGAATATATAGTTTTTTTAAAACATTTATATTTCCATCTGTAACAGTAAAGTCTTCTTTCTTTTTTACTAGTTGTATATTTTCATACCCACCAGTCTCAGGGCTAAACTCCCAACCATGATAGGGGCAAACAATTCTTTCATTTTGTTTACATAGTCTCCCACCATTATGGTCACAAACCCGATTATAAACATTTATAACTTCATCAGATTTATAGACAATAAAATCTTTATATAGATTAGTTCCTTCCTCAATATTATCAATCACAATAGACACTTTTTCTGTCATTGTTTCGTAATGTAATTTACCTGAGCAATTAAAGTCCATATTTTTTTTCAATATATTTTTTAGTTTTAAATTTGCTTAATGTTTTTTTTCAATTAAAGATTTATGTAACTTTGTTGGAGTTTTCTTTAAATATACAATAAAAATTCCGCCTAAGAAAATTAAGACATATTTCACTAGATATGCAAACATTAAAAAGTGCGTTATAAAAAGACTACTATAAAAGACCTCTATTACAATAACTAAGCAAACAAAGTCAACCGATCTCGACCTATCATCTAAGAAATTAAGCGCGAACTTTGAAATAATAGTTAGCATACTTCCTTTAGAAATAGAGCTTGCAATATTCTTAGAAGTTATTGGTAGTTTCTTAGGATCTGTCAAATTCGAAGTCTTTTCTACCCTAATCTTAATATCATTATTAATTATTCTATTCATAAATTGAATGAACATATAGTTTCTCAAGTCAATTGCCCTCAAAAACATAATAAATATTAAGATATAAAGGTAAAGTATTTGACTAGTTGCATTAAAAACATAAAGACCAAAACCAATAATAAAGGCATGAGAATTTACCAGGGCACCCCAAGGATCAAGTATTTTTCCCTCTTCACTTGTTTGGTTTTTAAGACGAGCCAGAAAGCCATCAACCCAATCTGGAAGATTTTTGAAAAAAAATATCACAACCCCAATAAAAATAAATTGAGTATTCTGGCTAGCTAACAAACAGGCCCCAGCAATCCCTGAAAATGCATAAAAAAAAGTGATATGATTTGCATGTATTGGTGTAAATTGTAATATATATACTAGTATTGATGCTAGTTCAGCAAGAATTCGTCCCTTAATACAAGTATAAGGCCATCGTTTAAAATTATCAAAGTCGTTTCCATTAAGAAGACTATCTTCCCGGAGATCAGCATACCTTTTGTTTCTTATATCAAAAAAACCTAACACTTGATACTATTATCCCTGAGAATAGACTTTAGCAGTTTCTGCTGGAGTAGGCTGAATCGCTTTAATAATTCCATCAGAATTAGGCGCAGCATGGCCAATAGTAATATTCGTAAGTCTTTCCTTGTGAGCACCATATTTTTTATCCCAAGCATCTGGATCTCTTGATTTCATTGCTTTATTATATTCATAAATAAAGCCAGAGATCTTATCCTCTAAAACTTCATGAGGAATAGTCGAAATCATATGCAAAGCTTGAGCAGTATCAATTGTCCTTCCCGCAGTTCTTGTCATGCTAGTAGTGGCTATTGTCTTCTCATACAATTCTGAACCAGGTAATGCTTGAGCAATAAATACACCTATGCTATCAAGATTAATATCTGAAACATAGTCAAATCCTTCATCAATTTCTTCGACTGTTTCAGTTGGCATGCCCACTACAAGGGTCCCATGTATTAAAACGCCCCTATCTTTAAGAAAATTAACAAGGTCGGGAACTTTTTGTAAATTTACGGGCTTACGATGCTCTTCTTTAAGAACTCTCTCTGATCCGCTATCAATAGAAACTGTCATTTGATATAGCCCAGATAAAATCATTTTATCCAGCACATTCTCTGTCAAGGTATTAATCATAATTCCATTAGGCGTACACCACTGAAGATCACAAGCCTTTAGCAAATTGAAAAATTCAATAGATCTACTTTTACTAAAAGTTAAATTATCATCTGCAAATTGAATTTCATCAATATTGTATTCCTTCTTCCAAAAATTAATTTCGTCTATAACATTTTGAGGTGATCTTGATCTATAGCTTTTATACATATTTGTACTAGAACAAAATGTACAACCAACTGGGCAGCCCCTCGAAGTATATATTTGCATAACCCGCTTACCTCGAGGGAATGGGGAAAAAGGAACATTAAATTCAAAATACTTTTCCATTGGGAGCATATCGTAAGCAGGAAAAGGAATGCTATCAAGATCTTCAATCATTTTTCTTTGGTGATTTACGAAGACTTTTCCATCCAAATAGCCACATAATCCATCTGCCTTATAATCAACAAGACCCTTGTTTAAATTCTCAAGAAACTCTGGCAGTCTATATTCTCCTTCACCCCTAATAATAAAGTCTATAACTGATTCACCGTCCACAAGAGCTTCATTCAAAACCTCTTTTGGGTAAATTGTGCAGTGAATTCCACCAGCAATAACAACAATACTTTTATCAATTTTCTTAACAATTTCTGCTACTCTGTACATCATATGAAGATCAGAAGAATAAATTATTGACAAACCAACAACATCGGGTTTAATCTCTCTAATTCTCCTCTCAATACTTTCATCATCTAATCCATAAACCCAGACTTTATCTGAAATTAATGTTTCTATATCTAAACCCTCTGCAACACAATCTAAAATTTCAAAATCAATTTCTTTTTCCTTTAATACACCGCCAATATATGCCAGCCCAAGAGGAGGAATAACTCTCTTAACAGTACCCTCTGACAGTGTGATTGGAGGCATAATTAATAATGGCTTGGGGAAAGTTTTGAACGCAGCACCAAAATTCTTTAAGTCATCTTGTGGCTCAATATTTTCAGCTGGGATAACACGCAACATACTCTCATCTTTATTGCTTAAGTAATCATATAGCTCTGTATCTTTTGGAAGATTTTCCTCAAGACCTCTAAATTTTATTTTATTTTTCATTCTCTAATTTTAATGCATACAAAGCAATAAAAACAACTATAAGCTTAATAATTTTTAGTGACTCATAATCTTTTCAAACTATTCTGTTATGATAGTTTAAAATTTTAAATATCTTATAGAATCTAACTAAAAGTCCTAATTATGATTAGAAAATGTCTTTTCCCAGCTGCAGGCTATGGGACGCGCTTCTTGCCAGCCACTAAAGCAGTTCCGAAAGAAATGTTGCCAGTTCTTAATAAACCACTTTTGCAATATGGAGTTGAGGAAGCCTTAGCAGCAAACATTTCAAATATGGCAATAGTTACTGGAAGAGGGAAACGCTCTATAGAGGACCACTTTGATAACGCATTTGAACTTGAAACCCAATTAAAAAACACACCGAAAGAGCATTATTTAAAAGAAATTACTGATGTTATTAATAACGCAACCTTCACCTATGTGAGGCAAAAACAGATGCTAGGACTAGGTGATGCAATTTTATCAGGGGAACCTTTGATTGGTAATGAGTCATTTGCAGTTATTTTGGCTGATGATCTGTGTATTAATGAAGATACAAATGTATTATCCCAAATGCTCAAGTTATATGATAAATATCAATGTTCAATTGTTGCTGTTGAAGAAATTCCTATTAATGAATCCTACAAATATGGTGTTATAAATGGGAAACTCATTAAAAACTCAAATGATCAATACCTAGTAAATGAAATGGTCGAAAAACCTAAGCCTGAGAACTCTCCTGGCAACCTAGGGATAATTGGAAGATATATTCTTACTCCAGATATTTTTCAAATCTTAAAGCAAATGCAAGTTAATAATAAAGGTGAATTACAAATAACTGATGCTCTCATGCAGCAGGCTAAAATTGGGAAAGTCATAGCATATAAGTTCAAAGGCCAAAGATTTGATTGTGGAGATATAAAAGGTTATGTTCAAGCAACAAATTATTTTGCCAAATCCAAAGGGATAATATAGTTAGAGATTTTGAACAATTAAGACTAGCCTATTTTTTGGTAGCCGTTTGGATTAAGAGTCTGCCATTTCCAGGCGTCTTTACACATTGATTCTAAGTTATATGAAGCGTTCCAGTTTATACTCGATGAAGCCAAAGCGGTGTCAGCATAGCAACTTGCTATATCCCCCTCTCTTCTTCCAACTATTTTATAAGGAATTTTAAGCCCACTAGCAGATTCAAAAGCTTTTATTACATCCAGAACTGAATAACCATTTCCTGTTCCTAAATTAATTGTAAGTAATTGTGATTTTATATTCAAAGCCTCTAATGCTTTGATATGGCCATCTGCAATATCCATTACATGAATATAATCTCTAACTCCAGTTCCATCATGAGTATCATAATCACCTCCAAAAATATTTACTTTCTTTCGTCTTCCTACTGCGACTTGTGAAATATATGGAAATAAATTATTTGGTATTCCATTTGGATCCTCTCCAATCATTCCACTCTTATGAGCTCCAACAGGATTAAAATATCTAAGTCGGCCAATATGCCAAGTATCATCAGATACATAAAGGTCTTGTAATATTTCTTCAATCATTAGTTTAGACCTTCCATATGGATTATTAGCAGATAATTGAGAGCCCTCTTTGATTGGAGACATAGCAGTATCCCCATAAACTGTTGCAGAGGAGCTAAAAACTAAAATCTTGCAGTTAAATTTACTCATTATATTAAATAAAGCTATTGAACTGCCGACATTATTTTCATAATAATTAATTGGAATATTAATTGATTCATTAACTGATTTTAATCCAGCAAAATGAATTACTGCTTCTATAGAATTTTCATGAAAAACATTTTCAAGAGACACCATATCTCTAACATCAGCATTATAAAAAATAACACTTTGATTAGCTAAAATTTCAATTCGCTTTATAGACTCTATTGAAGAATTACATAAATTATCAACAATTACTACCTCATAACCTTCATTTAGAAGAGCCAGACAAGTATGGGAGCCAATATATCCTGCACCTCCAGTAACTAATATTTTCATAAAATTATATTTATTTAACCATCAAATAATAAATCTGCAATTTCGCATTGAGGTGAAAATTCCGGAACAATGTCTACAAGTGACTTCCTAATTTCCACATAATCTTGATTATCTATTGCTTGCTCTAACTTCTTCAACTTATGATTTAAAGAGCTCCATTCAAGCATCTCTTCTTCGGCCCTCATTATCATTGAGTTATCTGTTGAGGTAACCCTCTCTCCAATCAGAAGTTCTTCAAAGAGTTTTTCACCTGGTCTGAGACCAGTATATTGAATTTCAATGTCACCTTCTGGATTATTATCATCTTTAACTTTTAGACCACTCAAATTAATCATTTTTTCTGCTAATTCCTTTATAAGAACTGGCTTACCCATGTCTAAAACAAAAACGTCACCATTCGAGCCCATTGCACCTGCCTGAAGAACCAGTTCAACAGCTTCAGGTATTGTCATAAAATATCGAATCATTTTTTTGCTAGTTACGGTAACAGGGCCTCCCATTTTTATTTGTTCTGAGAATAGCGGTATTACTGAACCTGAAGAACCTAATACATTTCCAAACCTAACCATGGAGAAGCTGGTTAAATGTTGTTTATTAGAAAGCGCTTGCAATATCATTTCAGAAATTCTCTTAGTAGTTCCCATTGTATTAGCTGGCCTTACTGCCTTATCTGTTGAAATTAATACAAAAGTTTCAACTTGAGCATCAATTGCGCATTGTGCACAATTTAAGGTTCCAAAAATATTATTATTTATTCCTTCAATATTATTAAACTCAACCATTGGCACATGCTTATAGGCCGCTGAATGATAAATAGTTTGAACATTAAAATACTTTAGTACTTGAGTGACTCTTTTTTGATTTAGAACTGAGCCTAAAATTGGAATTATTTTTACATTTTTATTCCTATTTAGTAATTCACTATTTATTGAATAAAGAGCAGATTCACTGATTTCAAATAAAATTAAAATTTTTGGCTTTAATATAAATATTTGACGGCATAATTCTGAACCAATTGAGCCCCCAGCACCTGTAATTAATACGACTTTATTTAAAATATTTCGCCTTAATAACTCTGTGTTAGCTGGCACAATATCTCTTCCAAGTAAGTCATTAATATTAACACTCCTTAGATCTTCAATTTTTATTTTTCCCTGTGCAATGTCTGCCATGCCAGGTAAAGACTTAACAACAACTTTCATAGGCTCTAGAAGATTAATAATATTTTGACGACGGGCTCTAGAAGCTGATGGAATAGCTAATAGCACCTCTTGAATTTTATATCGATTAATTAAATCAGCAAGTTTTTCGGGTGAATGCACTTTAATACCATTGATAATTCTTCCTTGTAAATCTTTTTGGTCGTCAATAAAGGCTTCAGGTGAATATTCATCTGAATGCTTTAGAGCTAATGATAATTGTCTTCCAGCCGAGCCAGCTCCATAAATTAAAACATTAATTTTGTTTAAACTTATGTTTATTTTATGAGCATCTACCAAAAGCCATCTTCCAAAAAGTCTAGAGCCGCTTATAACAAGAAGTGCCAACCCCCAATTTATTATAATTACTGATCTAGGTGTTCCATAAATTCCTGTTAAGAAGACTATCACACCATAAGTAAGCGCATAGATAGTTACAGCTTTAATAACATTCCAGAAAGCTCCAAGTCCAATATAGCGAATAATAGATTGATATAATCCAAAACTATAGAAAATAGGTATTGCAATAATTGGTGATAAAAATATTTGCCAAAATAAATCACCATGCGGCCAATACCAATCTAGTCTAAGCGAAAAAGCGCAAAGAAGAGAAACAATAATTGCAATTGAATCAACAAAAATCATGATTAATTGCTTAGTTATTCGTTTAAATTCGGTTATTTTTAGTAAAAAATTTTTCATAATGGAAAAAATAAATTTAGAATATAATATTAATGAGAAATATTTTTTGATCGTATCACTTTGATGAATGTCATCCAAAAAATCTTCAAGTCTAAAGCTAAAGATTGATTATTCATGTACTCTATATCCAAATTAACTTTTTCAATAATTGATAGCTGGTCTCTCCCATTCACCTGGGCCCAGCCTGTCAAACCGGGAAGAAGACTATCTATATTATGATTTTTACGCAGAGAGATTAAATCCTCTTGATTAAATAAAGCAGGCCTTGGTCCAACAAAACTCATATCTCCTAAAAATATTGAAAATAACTGTGGCAGCTCATCTAGGCTATAGCGCCTAAGAAACCCTCCTAAAGGATTAAGATAATCATTTGGGCTCATCATTAAATGCGTAGGTAAATTTGGAGCATTCACTTTCATAGTTCTAAATTTAGGCATTTTAAAAATTACACTATTTTTTCCTATACGATCCGACCAATAGAGAATTGGACCTCTCGATGTTAGAGCAATAGCTAGAGATATTAAAATCATTGGAAAGAATAGAGCCAAAAAAAGAATCAGGCTAATAACTATATCAAAATAACGTTTCATTCATTTCGCTTAATGTTTTTTGTGCTTTAAAACCATAAGATTTTAATTTTTCAGAAGAATAACAATCATCTCTAATAAGTTTTTTTAATTTTAATCCAAAATTTGGAAAAACAAAAGAAACAACCTCTAATACAATTTTAGGTACTGACCACTTAGAAGCAATCTTATTTTGTATGGTACACATTGTCTCATAAATTTCTCTTGAGGAGTATAAGAACCCATCCGTTACATTTATAATTTCACGATTAATATTTTTGTTTTTAGAAATCATTATGATAGAACTAATTAAATCATCAATATGAATCATTGATTTCTTATTTTTGACTCTTGGAATAGGCAAAAAACGATCATTTTTAATACCATTCCACATAAGCTCTAGATTGCCTTTAAGATTTGGGCCATAAACTAGTGCTGGTCGTATTATTGAAACTCGCATGTTTGAATTTTTACTTATTTCTAAAAGCTTTTTCTCAGCATCCCTTTTAGATTTAGCATACAAGCCATAGGGAGTATAATCATCATCCTCTTTAACACAATTACCATTCCTAGAAATTCCTCCAGCTTTAACACTACTTATAAAAACAAAATGACTTACGTTATTTTCTAAAGCCAACTTAGCCAAGTTGATTGTTGCATTTACATTAATAATTTCGTATAAAGATTGAGTGTTTTTATCTCCACTTAAATCATGCGCATAACCAGCCAAATGAAAAACCGTATCAATTGATTTTAAAGCACTACTTGGAATATCATCTTTAGTAAAGTCACAAATCTTTGTTGGATATAAGCCATAGTTTTGCCTAGAAAGAAGATTTATTGAATATCCAAGCTTATCCAAAGCAAAAAGAAGTTTTGATCCAATAAAGCCAGACGAGCCAGTTAAAAGTATTGATTTCATTCTTTAATTGAAGAAAAATAGTTCACTTGATAACATTATAGTGAATGCTTAAAAAGAAAATAATAATTCAGTAAAAAATATGAAAAATCTATTTTTGATTACGCGTAACATTTTTATATAAATCCAAAGTAGATTTTATTATTATTTCAAGGCTAAACTTTTCAACTGCAAATTTTCTACTTTTTTGGCCCATTTGTTTTCTCACTTGACTATTATTAATTAAAAATAAAAGTGCTTCAGATAACAATATTGAATTTTTAGGTGGAACAATCAAACCATTAATATTATTTTTAACAACTTCACGGCATCCTGGTACATCTGTAGTTACTATTGGAAGTCCAGCAGCAGCAGCCTCTATTAAGGATTTAGGAAGACCTTCACGATACGAAGGTAGGCAGGCAATATGAGATTCATTTAAGATTTCTTTAACACTATTTGAATATCCATACCAAGTTACTATTCCCTCTTTAACCCACTGATTAAGAATATTTTTCTTAATGCCTTTTGGGTTTTCTAAATCTTCTCCACCAACTAAAATAAATTTTACATTAGTATTGCGTTTAATTATTCTTGCTGCATCAACAAACTCTCCTACACCTTTATCCCATAACATTCTAGCAACAAGAATAATAGAAATTAATTTTGGTTTAACAGTGTTAGGTTTAATTTTTTTAGTATCTACTCCAGCTCCTTTTATAATACTAATATTATTTTTTTTAACTATATTTCGTTTAATAAATAAATCTGCATCATCATGATTTTCAAATATTGTGTGAACCATATTAGAAGCAAAAATTTTCTTATAAATAAATAGAAGAGTTTTTTGAAAAAAAATGTGTATTTTTTTTTCAGAAATAAACAAATATCCAAGCCCTGTAATAGTGTTAACTATTGGTTTTCTTGGGAGAATTTTAGAAACTAAAGTGCCATATAACACTGGTTTAATTGTCTCTTGACAAAACAAACTTGGATTAACCTCTCTATATAGAAAAAAAATTTTAAGCAATACTCTAAGTTCTTTAAAAATATTTAAAGATCCTCTTGAAAATGGAAGATCGTGACAAAGGAACCCTAAAGATTCTAGATATTCTTTATTATTATGCATATTAGATGCAACATGAACCTCGAAACCCTCCTTTATGGCAGCTAAAGCTGTTGGAAGTCTATGTGAAATGAAAAATGAGGAATCATTTACAAGATATAGTATTGAGGGGCTGCTCATATTAATATTATCTCCTTACAAGAAAAATTTTAAAAATAGACTTCATTATGTACGTAAATATAACCATTACCCTAAAAAAAAATGGCTTTTTTCTACTAAAACTATATTGAGAATATAGAAGTATTTTTTGCATAAAAATTTTTCCCTTTGCAGGAGTTAATGAATCATTTGACTTTCTATAAAAAAGTAGAGGAAAATTAATAATTAAACTAAAATTTAGGCTTTCATGAAGTTGAAGCCATAAAAGGTAATCTTCAATTGCCACATGCTTTTTATACTCACTAAATCTAAAATCATTTAACAACTTTTTCTCCACCAGTACGCCTGAGGTACTAATTGTATTAAGTTTCAATAAATCAGAAAATGATATTTTAGTAAGAGTTATTTTTTTTTCATGAAACTTTTCTTGTAATAAGTTCTCATCACTATTAAAAAAATCTTTTTTAGTGCAAGATACAAATTGAGCATTATATTTTCTAACTATATTCATCTGAATAGCTATTTTTTGATAATGCCACTCATCATCACTATCTATGAATGCTAGATAAGCTCCAAGAGATTGATTTATACCAACATTTCTTGGATGAGCTGGCCCCCCACTGTTACTCTTTAGTTCAATTAAATTAATCCTATCATCAATAAGTATTTTACTTCTCACTATATCAAGTGAGTCATCGGTTGACCCATTATCAATAACAATAATCTCAAGGTTTTTATAGGTCTGATTTAAAACTGAATTTAAAGTTGACTCAATATATCTAGAACTATTAAAATTTGGAAGAATTATTGTAACTAGCTGGTTAATATCTTGATCAATCATAATCTATTTGGGAAAAACTTCAAAAGCGAACCAACTCCTCTTGCATAGTAAAGCTTTCATTGATAATTCTGTATTCAAGATGAATCTTATCTAATGGATATTTATAATTTAAATTGATAGTTTTTAATCCTCTACCAGAAATAATACTTTCACCCTTATAGTCAAATCCGAGCTCATTTCCAAGCTCATCAGTTATATTTATGATAGAAATTGTAAATGGAGAAATATTTTCTAGTTGGATTATATTAGAGAATTCTTCCGAAGCAAAAAGACTTGACTTGATTAAGTCAACGTACTCATTATCATAATCACTAATATATTTCATGTCTTTAACAGTATCTAATCTGACGTTATAAAGTCTATATTTCAAGCTTTCAATATCAAACTTTGGAACATAGTAAAATTCATTAGTAAGCTCTGAATAAAGCTTTTCATTAAGATCATAGATCGATACACTTGTGTTTAAGTAATTTTCAACTTCACCAAGAGTCTTCAAATAAACCTCATAAATTAATTTATCACCCATTAATATCCTCGAAAACTCTTCTTTTTCAACACTTCGATCTTCATGATTTTCTCGATAGCTCATACTAGCATCAAAAGCGATTGGCTCTAATTTCCCAGTTTTAGGGTTTAAATAAAACCTCAAGTTGTGCCAGAATAACGCATGCCTTGCTCCCCAAATATCAATAATTGCAAGATATTTTCCCATTTTATCTGCATCAAAAATTTCTGATGGTTTGGTGTTGGGCTCTTTTAAACTTCTTAAAAGTTTTTTTCCAGTAAAAAATTGCTCTAGCAAATTGGAGTCATTAAAAACTGTTTTTTTATCAAATGGAACTATATCATTATTATAAAAATTTTCATAAAGAACTGAAGACTCGTTAACTCTACTCGGCCATAAAAGATCTTCACTATATTTAAAAATAACTCCTTCAGGTCTATTATTGTTTTGGAGTATCTCCTCAGAAAAATGTTCTTCAAGAGCCATAATTCCAATATTATGGTTGTTTATAACTACTGAAACAAAAAAATGTCTAGGTGTGATGACTCCAAAGTCACTTAACATTGAATAAAATAATGGTTCAGATTGGAATTCTCTTTGTTTAGGATGTTGAATAGAAAATTCCTCCATTCCTAAAAATAGGTCATCATCTAATTGAATCCTAAATGACCACTTATCTTCATGCTCCAAATGTTCAGTCCAATCCCCTTTCAATCTAATACTAATGTCAAACTCTTCATTATTATGAAAGATTTTTCCTGGCACAGTATCATCAGCAGTTTTTATCAAAATACCTGATATTAGTGCCTGTTTCCTTTTTTGAATAATCTTATTAAAATCTTTATCCTGAATATCAATAGTAATTAATGGGATCTCTAATATTTCATTAAAATCTAATTTCTTCGAAAAGTAAGTGAATAAAG
>CAJQRX010000022.1 GCA_905612405.1 uncultured Candidatus Thioglobus sp. | reverse complement strand
GTATAGAACTACCTGCTTTTGAGACTCAGCAAATTCAATAAGTGCTAGAGCTTCAGAAGACCCAAAAAGAGATCCCCAATAATTTTTTAAGCCAGATGAGAAGGGCTTAAATTCTTCTGAATATAAAATGCTCATAAGATATGAACATTTTCCTTGGCTAGCATTTTAATTAGTTGGATTGTTGGAAGTCCAATTAGGCTGTTAGGGTCACTACCCTCCATATTACTAAATAATGCAACTCCTAGTCCTTCAGACTTGAAACTACCGGCACAATTAAGAACATCTTCTTTATTTAAGTAGGACAAAATTTGATTATCAGAAAGTGTTTTAAAGGTTACCTTGTAGGGCTCAACATGAGTTTGAATTTTTAAGGTTTCAGTATTTAAGAGAACCAATCCAGTAAGAAATGTAATCGTTTTTCCAGAGCTTTTCTTTAGCTGTAAAAAAGCATTTTCGTGGCTTCCTGGCTTAGAAAATATTTCATCATCTTCATTATTTCCATTACCAAGGGTAGCTACCTGATCTGAAGCAATAATTAATCCTGAATGAGACTTAGCTACCTCTAGAGCCTTTTCTTTAGACAGGCGATTAACTAGGTTGAAAGGAGACTCTCCATTTTCTCTACTTTCATTAATATCTGGCGATGCTGTTTTAAAGTCAATACGAAGCTTCTCTAAAATAGCTTTTCTAAATGGCGACGATGAGGCTAGAATGAGTGACACTAGAAGTTTAAAAATTGTAAAATATTCTAATATTTTACTTCAATCAGGCAGAATTTATGAGCTTATCAATAGTAGTCGCAATGGATGAAAATCGTCTGATTGGTAAAGATAATAAGTTGCCATGGCATCTTCCTGCAGATCTTGCTTATTTTAAAAAAATTACTACTGGAAAGTCAATTGTAATGGGCCGAAAAACGTATGACTCTATTGGTAGGCCTTTACCAAATCGTCGAAATATTGTCATTTCTCGAAACTCAAAAACTTTAATTACAGGTTGTGAAGTTTTAACTAGCATTGATGAGGTTCTCTCAACTACTAAAGATGAGGATGAGGTAATGATCATTGGGGGAGCAAGTCTTTGTGAGCAATTACTGCCCCAAGTTAGTAGGCTTTATATTACTAAGATTGAAGGTGAGTTTGATGGCGATGTCTATTTTCCTGAATATGACGAGTCTGATTGGCATCAGGTTAGCTATGAATCACATCTTCCGGATGATTCGAATCAACATGCTTATCACTTTCTCGTCTTAGAGAGGCAATTATGAAAAAATTTATTTTATATACTTTGATTACTTTGTATCTATCAAGCTGCGTCTTTACTAAAGTCGTTACTGTTCCTATTAGGGTTACCGGAGCAGTTATATCTGTAATACCTGTTGTTGGCGATGGGGTTAATAGTGTCTTAGGTGCAAGTGCAGATGTAATCGACGCGATACCTATTTAACTCGCTTGAAGTAATTGCTTGCTTTTAGCCGCAAGAACTTCTTTTAGAGCTTTCGGCATCACTTTTACAAAATGAGTTATTTCTTCATTCCAATTACTGAGTATTTTTTCAGCTATTTTTGAGCCAGTCAATTTGAAATGATCAGTTATAAGCACAAATAACTCGGAAGTAGATTCTCCATCCATTGGATCTAAATCTATTGTAGATGAGTTAGATCTCCTCTGAAGAGTTAGGTCAGGATTATATACAAAGGCTATTCCACCGCTCATCCCAGCGCCAAAGTTACGCCCAACTTCACCCAGTATTACTGCGCGCCCACCTGTCATATACTCACAGCCATGATCACCAATTCCTTCAACAACGGCAATCAGCCCAGAGTTTCTGACGCAGAAACGCTCTGAGACTTGGCCGGATAAATACATTTCGCCTCCAGTAGCGCCATATCCACAGACATTTCCAGCAATGATTTCATTATGGGCTAGGTAGGTTGAATCTTTTGGTGGATAAATAACAATTCGACCACCAGACAAGCCCTTACCAACATAATCATTTGCATCACCCTCAATAGACAGGGTAATTCCATTTGCAAGAAATGCGCCAAAAGACTGGCCTGCAGAGCCTTTAAAGTCAATATTTATTGCGCCATCTTTTAGATTATTACCATTTCTGGTTTTAACGATATGCGAGGAAAGCATAGCGCCAACAGCTCTGTCAACATTGGAAATGCTTGATTCAAATCTAACCTTACCATTTCCTTCAATAGCTTTTTTAGATTTAGCAATTAAATCATGATCAAGTTGTTCACTGAGTTGATGATCTTGTTTTATTGTTTGATAGGTGCCAGCATTCCTATATTGATTATCCGCAGGCGTTAATATCTTACTGAGATCAATTGAGTCTTGTTTCCAGTGATTTATTGCTTTGTTCATCTCAAGCATATCAACTCGGCCAACCATATCAGTCAGTTTTTTAAATCCAAGTTCTGCCATAATAATGCGCAAATCTTCCGCTACCATAAATAAGTAATTAACAACATGTTCAGGCTTACCAGTAAACTTTTTACGTAAAACTTTGTCTTGTGTTGCAATGCCAACTGGACAAGTATTGAGATGACATTTCCGCATCATAATGCAGCCTAATGTAATAAGTGGAGCTGTAGAAAAACCAAACTCTTCAGCACCTAATAACGCAGCTATAGCAACATCTCTTCCAGTCTTAAGTTGCCCATCAGTTTGAATTACTACTCTTGAGCGCAAATCATTCATTACTAATGTTTGGTGAGTTTCAGCAACCCCTAGCTCCCAAGGAAGTCCTGCATGTTTAATCGAGGTTAATGGAGAGGCGCCAGTTCCACCATCATGTCCAGCAATAACAATATGATCTGATTTTGCTTTAGTTACGCCTGCAGCAACAGTTCCTACACCAACTTCAGAAACTAGCTTGACACTAATTCGAGCTGCAGGATTAGATCTTTTAAGATCAAAAATAAGTTGTGATAAATCCTCAATTGAATAAATATCATGATGCGGTGGGGGGCTAATTAAACCAACACCTGCAGTTGAGCAGCGTATTTTGGCAATAAAATCATCCACCTTACCACCAGGAAGTTCCCCACCCTCACCAGGTTTAGCTCCCTGCGAAACCTTAATTTGCAGTTCATCAGCATTATTTAGGTAGTCAATGGTAACGCCAAACCGACCTGAGGCCACTTGTTTGATTGCGCTTCGCCTTGAGTCTCCGTTTGCATCTGGAGTCCAGCGATTTGGATCCTCTCCACCTTCACCAGTATTCGATTTACCACCTATTTGATTCATTGCAATTGCAAGAGATTCATGAGATTCTGGTGATATTGAGCCCAGGCTCATTGCTCCAGTAACAAATCTTTTGACAATCTCTTTTGCTGATTCAACTTTATCAATATCAATTGAAGCGGCTGATTTAAAAGACATTAAACCTCTAAGAGTACAATTTCTAGTGCCCTCATCATTAGATTTTTTAGCAAATTCCCAGTATGCATTTTGATCATTACTTCTAGCAGCCTGCTGCAAGCTTGTAATAGTTTCTGGTTCCCACATATGTTTTTCACCACCGCTTCGCCAAGCATAATGTCCAAGGTTATTGAGTGAGTTTGAGAGAAATGCTTTTTTATGTTGCTGTTCAGATTCAGTTTGAATGACGTCAAATCCAACACCGCTAATGCGACTCGCTGTTTCAAAAAAGCATTTATGCATAACTTCATCAGACAAACCAACAGCCTCAAAGATTTGAGCGCCTTTATATGAAGCAAGAGTTGAAATACCCATTTTAGCCATCACTTTTAGCATTCCCTTTGCTATTGCTTTACGATATGCACTGACTATAGACTCATCATTTTCTAGATTTACTAAGTTATCTCTTCTTGCCTGCCATAATGCTTCAAAAGCTAGGTATGGATTAATAGCATCTGCACCAAACCCTGTTAATAGGCAGAAGTGATGAACTTCTCTAGCCTCACCAGTTTCAACAATTATTCCAACTTGAGTTCTCTTATGAGTGGCCACTAAATGTCGGTGAACTGCGGAAGATGCTAGGAGGGCACTTACTGCATTTCGGCGAGAGTTAATTTTTCTATCAGAGAGTATGACAAGGCTATGGCCAGCATTTATAGCTTGAGTGCTTTGTGCACAAATTGAGTCAAGCATTTTACTTAGGCTTTGGCCCTCGTTTATGTCATAGGTGATATCAATTGTTTTACTTGTCCATCCTCGATGATTGCACTCTTTAAGTGAGGATATTTCTTCATTTGTTAAAATTGGGTGATCAATGGTTAATCGGTTTGCATTTTCAGCTTTATTAGTAAGTAAATTTCCTTCAGGACCAATCGAGCAGCTTAAGGACATCACAACTTCTTCACGAATTGAGTCAATAGCTGGATTAGTAACCTGAGCAAAAAGCTGTTTAAAGTAGTCATAAATTATTCTTGACTGATCAGAGAGGCAAGCTAAAGCAGAGTCATTTCCCATAGATCCAACTGGATCTCTCAGCTCTGTTACAAGAGGAAGAAGCATAAACTTTAGAGTTTCAGTGCTATAACCAAAGGCTTGCAAGCGGTTTATAAGTGTTTTTGGAAAAAAGCCTTTCTCACTAGTATTAGTTTTTAAATCAGATAGAGATATTTGTTGCTCTTTTAGCCAATCACCATAGGGATTTTTAGAAGCAAAGTTACTTTTAATTTCATCATCATCAACTAACCTGCCTTTTTTAAAGTCAACAAGAAACATTTTTCCAGGTCTAAGGCGACCCTTTGTTTTAACATTTTTAGTTGCAACATCTACAACACCTACTTCAGATGCCATAATCACACGGTCATCATGCGTTAGATAATAACGCGATGGCCTAAGACCATTTCTATCAAGAACAGCTCCAATATATCTTCCATCAGTAAAGGCAATAGACGCCGGCCCATCCCAAGGCTCCATTACATTTGAGAAATACTCATAAAAAGCTTTTTTATCACTGCTCATTTCCTTATCATTTTGCCAAGCTTCTGGAACCATCATTAATACCGCTTCCTGAAGAGATCTTCCATTCATTAATAGAAATTCTAGAACATTGTCGAAGCTACCAGAGTCAGAAACTTCAGTTTCAATTATGGGTAACGTTTTTGATAAATTATCTCCAAAAACCTCACTTTCTAAGACTCCTTCACGAGCCCTCATCCAGTTGAAGTTGCCTTGGCGAGTATTGATTTCACCATTATGGGCCATAAATCTACAAGGCTGCGCACGATCCCATGAGGGGAATGTATTTGTTGAGAAGCGTGAGTGAACCATTGCTAAATAGGTGCTGAATTTCTTATCATTTAGATCTGGATAAAAGTCTAATAGCTGCGAGCCCATCAACATACCTTTATAAATAATTACTCTAGTAGAAAGGCTACAAATATAAAAAAGTAATGCTTGAGAAAGTGACTCATCAGTTCGAATAATCTTCGAGACATTTTTTCGAATGATATAAAGAACTCCTTCAAAAGCCTCTGTATCGATATTCTCTGAGTTACCAATAATAAGCTGTTTCATTACTGGCTGTGAGTCTCGAGCTGTATCTCCAATATTTGCTTTATCAGAGTCAACAGGGACATCACGCCAACCAATTAAAGTTTGCCCTTCATCCTTTATAACTTTTTCAATGACTGAAATACAATGTTTACTTTCTTTTTTATCTTGAGGTAGAAAAACATTTCCAACACCATAACTTCCAGCATTTACTTCAATACCAAATAGCGTTTTAATTTCCTCAGAAAAAAATTCGTGAGGTATATTGGTTAAGATTCCAGCACCATCACCAGTATTTGCCTCACAGCCACAGGCACCACGATGGTCCATACGAGAGAGCATTTCTAGAGCATCTTTCGTAATTTTATGAGAAGAATGGCTCTTGACGTTGGCAATAAAACCAACACCACAATTCTCCTTCTCATTATTAGGATGGTAAAGTCCTCGAGCCTTTGGGAGGTGTAATTGTTTATTTTTCATGAAAACTGAATGTAAAACTGAAAATATATAATACCTTATTTTAGCTGATTTTTAAACTCCAAATTTGTCTACTTATATTGTTATAGTGGGGATATTAAGGTAGAATATTTTTATTTTTATTACTATTATGTTAGCAATTATTTCACCCTCAAAAACTCAAGATTTCTCTCAATGTGATGTTGATTTTTATTCTCAAACTCGCCACTTAGATAACTCCAGTGAGCTGGTTAACATTTTAAAAAAGAAAAGCCAATCTCAAATTTCTAAACTCATGTCATTGAGTGAGAAATTATCTAAGTTGAATTTTGATCGCTTTCAAAAGTTTAAACTGCCGTTTAATCGAAATAATGCTAAGCAAGCAATACTTGCTTTTAAAGGAGACGTTTATAACGGAATTGATGCCCCAGCTTTGTCAACTGACGATCTTGAATTTGCGCAAGATAGTGTTCGAATGCTTTCTGGTCTTTATGGCGTTATAAGACCACTTGACCTAATTCAGCCTTATCGTCTAGAGATGGGAACCAAACTTTCTAACTCTAAAGGTAAGGACTTATATGAATATTGGGGAACTGAGATAAGTGACGTTCTTAATGAGGATGAGTCAGAACTCATTGTAAATTTGTCATCCAATGAATACTTTAAAGCTGTAGATAAAAAAACACTTAATGCGAAAGTTTTGGATATTGTATTCAAGGAAAAAAAAGGTGAAGTATATAAAGTTATAGGTATTTATGCTAAGCGTGCAAGAGGCTTAATGGTGAATTACATTATAAGAAATAGATTGAAGAGCCCAGAGGACTTAAAAGATTTTGCCGACGAAGGCTATAGATTTAATAAAGACCTTTCTAGTGAGTCTTCTTGGGTTTACCTTAGAGGCTAAAACCCACAATATTTGTGAAACTATTTAAGATGCGCTGAATTCTTTTGACTGGTATTATTTGCAATCTTTTATTGTGTACTAACAACTAATGATTAAAGTATATACATCGCACTCATGCTTTTACTGCACAAGAGCAAAAAACTATCTCGATGATCTTGATATTGAATATGAAACGCTCAACATTCAAGATGATAAAGACGCTAGAGAGTTTTTTGTTAAGTCTGGCTTTAGATCAGTCCCTCAAATTTTTGTAAATGATAAACTCTTATGTGAAGGTGGATCTGATGGATTAGCGCAAATGAGTAAGGAAGATATTCATAATAAAGTTTTTGAGATTACTGGCTCACGCATTTAAATATCTCTAATTCCAGCAACTCCTTGAGCTCCGATACCCAAAGCTTTTTCAATTAGCTCTTTCTGCATTCCGCCAAGTAAAAAAACTGGCAAATTACACTTCTCAATAATCCCAGAAGCGCCTTCCCATCCTAAGGGGATAGAGTCTGGATGAGTCAGTGTCTTTTCTATTGGTGACAAGCTGATGTAATCAGCAGAAATATTTTCTGCATGCAGAGCCTCATCAATGTTATGGGTTGATGCGCCGATTAGTTTTTCTTCAATAACTGGCCTTTCTTTTAGTGCCATTAGCTCTAAACTAGTTAGATGCCAGCCATCACAAAGTTCATTAAAAGTTTTATTTGGTGTATTTAAAATAAGTTTTGCCTGATTTTCTTTACACAGTCTGTATATTTTTTCTATGTAAGTACGATTAAGAGAAGTTTTACTTCTTAGCTGGATAAATTTAATTCCATTAGACAGTCGTTTTTTACATTCATTAAAGACTATATCTGATTGATGATTGTCAGGTGTAATCCAATAAAATTTTGGCAGTGAAAATTTATGAATAATTCTCCACATGGTTGGGAGTAATTTGAAATTTTTGAAGTTATCTGCACTACTCCAAGTAATTTCTTGTCCTTCAAATCCAACTGGTTCCGATAGATAATCATCGATACTATAAACTGATAAATTGATAGTTTTTTCAGGATAGATATGCTGAATCTTTTGAACTAATTTGCATTCTTTTACGGTGATTCCTGTTTCTTCAAAAAGTTCTCTTATGATTGCGCTAATGTGATCTTCACCTGGCTCTACTTTGCCACCTGGAAGCTCCCAGAAGCCGGCCATAAATTGATTTTTTTGGCGCTTAGCAATAAATACCTCACTATTACTATTGTGTATTATCCCAACTACTACTTCAATACTGGTATTTTTATAAGGCACAATTTTTTAAATTCTAGGTATTTAATGGACACATTTTCTATTATCACCGCTAACACAAGTCCGAGGTAAAATAAAGACTTTAATATTTCAAATTATATTGTGGAACTTAATAAAAAAATCCAATCACTCATGCCATTTAAGGATAGCCTTAAAGCTAACCTTATAGGAATTGAAAAAGAGGGTTTGCGCGTTTCAGATGATGGAAATATTGCGCAAACTCCGCACCCAGAAGGGCTAGGTTCTGCTCTAAAAAATCCTGCAATCACTACAGACTTTAGTGAGGCTTTACTTGAATTAGTAACCCAGCCTTTAAGGGGGGCTGATCAAGTTCTAAATGAGCTGACGACAATCCATAATTATATTTATAAACACTTGCCAGAAAATGAACGATTTTGGCCTGCTAGTATGCCTTGTATATTAAGAGGTCAAACAAATATACCTATTGCGAATTATGGCAGTTCAAATCTAGGGATGATGAAAACAGTTTATAGACGCGGCCTTTCTAATCGATATGGAAGCGTAATGCAGGCAATTGCTGGTATTCATTTTAACTATTCATTTTCATTAGAGTTCTGGCAGTCATATCGTGAATTAATATCACCAACAGATACTGATTTCAAAGGCTTTATGGATATTCACTACATGGGGCTAACACGAAATGTTTTGAGATATGGCTGGTTAATTCCATACTTATTTGGAGCTTCTGCAACAGTATGTAAGTCATTTATGCATGATTATCATGAGCATAATTTAGAAGAGTTTGACGATAACACGCTGTATTTACCCTACGCGACTTCCCTAAGAATGGGTGATATTGGTTATCAGAATTCTCAAGAAGATGAGAAGGGGGTAAAGGCTAACTATAATAGTTTATGTCACTATATATATAGTCTTCGTGCAGCAATGCAAACTAACTGTGAGGATTTTGAAAAGATTGGCCTAAAGAAAAATGGAGAGTACCAACAGCTCAATACAAATATTCTTCAAATCGCAAATGAGTATTACTCATCAGTTCGTCCAAAACCTATTTTATATGCAAATGATAAGCCCCTCAGAGCCCTTAATAATACCGGCGTAGGTTATATCGAAATAAGATCACTGGATATTAATCCTTTGCTTGAAGTAGGTATCGATAAGCAGCAAATTGAGTTCTTAGAGGCATTCTTATTATTCTGTCTTTTGGAGGACTCTCCAGCCATTTCATCATCTGAGTTAGTAGATATTGACTCTAACGCTCTTTTAGTTGCTCATCAAGGCAGACAGCCTGGTTTAATTCTTAGCCATGTTGGTGAGGAAGTTACTCTAGCTGATTGGGGTGAGATTCTTTTTGAGAAAATAAAGCAATGCTCAAAGCTTCAAAGTGATGCGCATCAAGAGTCAGTAGAAAGTATTTCAATGCGAATCAAAGATCCTGATTTAACGCCATCAGCAATAATGCTTAATGAAATGAAGCATCAGGAGAAAGGGTTTTTTGAATTTACTGATCAATATAGTCGTCAATATAAAACACAAAATCAACAGAAAGCTTTTGATAACGATTATTTTCTTAGATTAGATGAGCTTGCAATCAGCTCCATAAAAGAGCAGCTAGAGATTGAATCTAATGATGTTTTAGATTTTGATCAATTTTTAGAACAATATTTTGAAGATGACGCTTAAGATAGATACTATATGTGCATTAGCAACCGCTATAGGCCAAAGTGGAATTGGAGTTGTTCGAGTTTCAGGTCCACTATCTAAAGTTATCTCTAAAAAAATACTTCAAAAGGAGTTAAAGCCCAGGCATGCTTTTTATGGCGCTTTTTATGACAATGAAGGCACTACTATTGATAAAGGGGTAGCAATATACTTCCCTGGGCCTAACTCATATACTGGCGAGGATATTGTTGAATTCCAGGGTCATGGCGGTATGAGTGTTATGAGAAAGCTTTTAGAAATTGCTTTATTTTTAGGCGCAAGACTTTCTGAACCTGGAGAGTTTAGTAAAAGAGCCTTTCTAAATGGCAAGATGGACTTAGTTCAGGCTGAGGCAGTTCAAGACTTAATTCAATCGAGCTCAGAAGAATCTGCCCTTAGCGCTGTAAGATCCTTAACGGGTGAATTCTCAGATAAGATTAATCATTTACTTCTAGAACTAACTTCATTAAGAGTTTTTGTTGAGGCAACTATTGATTTTTCTGATGAGGAGATAGATTTTCTTGAATCTCATCAAGTCTCAACTAAGCTTAAAAATTTAAAAGACTTACTTAAGAATATACTTGAGAGTGCCAACCAAGGGGCAATTTTAAGAGATGGACTTCATGTTGCAATTGCTGGAAAACCGAATGCAGGAAAGTCTAGCTTGCTTAATGCACTTACAAAACAGCCTAGTGCAATTGTCACAGATATTGCTGGAACCACAAGAGATGTGCTGAAAGAAACAATTCATATCGATGGAATGCCCCTTCATATTATTGATACAGCTGGACTTCACAATAGTGATGATATTATTGAGCAAGAAGGCATTAAAAGAGCATATACTGAAATTAATAATGCAGACGTAGTATTACTCGTATTTGACACAAAAGACGATGTGCCTGACTTTTCAATATTGCCTGATTTGGTTAAAAATAAACCAATTATATGTATAAGAAATAAGATCGATCTTTCAAATGTTAAATCTGAAGTTATTAAATTAGATACTCAATTAGAGGTTAGTCTTTCAGCTAAGAATGGTGATGGAGTTGACTTGTTAAGAAAGACACTAGCTGAATTTGCTGGCTTAAACTCCGACGGTGAAGGAGTTTTTCTAGCTCGAAAACGACATATTGACTCAATTGATCAAACGCTCATATATATAAATAGTGCTCTGGAGCAATTAGAAGGGGGAGCGAGCGAGTTAGTAGCTGAAGATTTGCGTCAGGCAGGTATGTCTCTTGGGCAAATTACTGGGGAGTTTTCTTCAGATGATTTATTGGGTGAAATCTTCTCCTCATTTTGTATTGGCAAATAGAGTACAATTATTTCTTTTCGTAAGAAAAAATAAAGGAAGTTAGAAAGTTCAAAATAAGTCTCTAAATTATTGATTTTAAAGACTATTTGTAGGTGATTTATCCTATCAATTTAGACCCATTAAAGTTTATTTGATAAATATTCGTAATATCACTTGACGATACTACTTGAGCATGTATAATTTCCCGCTTTCACCGACCAAAAAGAACTTTTTTAGTTGGTAGCTCTTTAAAAATTTATCAAGCAACTTGTGTGGGCACTCGTGCAAGAAATTGTGCAGTGCACATAAAAAACAAAAGCAGATAAGCTTTTTAAAAAATTGAACTATTGGTTATAAAATGCCAAGTGTTCTAAAAAGTCAAAGATTAAACTGAAGAGTTTGATCCTGGCTCAGATTGAACGCTGGCGGTATGCTTAACACATGCAAGTCGAACGGAAACGATACTAGCTTGCTAGTAGGCGTCGAGTGGCGGACGGGTGAGTAACGCGTAGGAATCTACCTGATAGTGGGGGATAGCCCGAAGAAATTCGGATTAATACCGCATAATCTATTCGTAGTAAAGTGGGGGACTTTCGAGCCTCACGCTATCAGATGAGCCTGCGTAAGATTAGCTAGTTGGTAGGGTAAAAGCCTACCAAGGCGACGATCTTTAGCTGGTCTGAGAGGATGATCAGCCACATCGGGACTGAGACACGGCCCGAACTCCTACGGGAGGCAGCAGTGGGGAATATTGGACAATGGGGGCAACCCTGATCCAGCAATACCGCGTGTGTGAAGAAGGCCTGAGGGTTGTAAAGCACTTTCAATTGTGAAGAAAAGCTAGTGGTTAATAGCCATTAGCCTTGACGTTAACTTTAGAAGAAGCACCGGCTAACTCCGTGCCAGCAGCCGCGGTAATACGGAGGGTGCAAGCGTTAATCGGAATTACTGGGCGTAAAGCGTGCGTAGGCGGTTTATTAAGTCAGATGTGAAAGCCCCGGGCTTAACCTGGGAACTGCATTTGAAACTGGTCAACTAGAGTATGGTAGAGGAAAGTGGAATTTCTGGTGTAGCGGTGAAATGCGTAGATATCAGAAGGAACATCAATGGCGAAGGCAACTTTCTGGACCAATACTGACGCTGAGGTACGAAAGCGTGGGTAGCAAACAGGATTAGATACCCTGGTAGTCCACGCCGTAAACGATGATAACTAGCCGTTGGGGGGATTTACCCCTTAGTGGCGAAGCTAACGCGTTAAGTTATCCGCCTGGGGAGTACGGCCGCAAGGTTAAAACTCAAAGGAATTGACGGGGACCCGCACAAGCGGTGGAGCATGTGGTTTAATTCGATGCAACGCGAAGAACCTTACCTGGTCTTGACATCCTGAGAACTTTCTAGAAATAGATTGGTGCCTTCGGGAACTCAGTGACAGGTGCTGCATGGCTGTCGTCAGCTCGTGTCGTGAGATGTTGGGTTAAGTCCCGTAACGAGCGCAACCCCTATCCTTATTTGCCAGCACATCATGGTGGGAACTATAAGGAGACTGCCGGTGATAAACCGGAGGAAGGCGGGGACGACGTCAAGTCATCATGGCCCTTACGACCAGGGCTACACACGTGCTACAATGGGAAGGACAAAGAGCCGCGAAGCCGCGAGGTGTAGCTAATCTCAGAAACCTTTTCGTAGTCCGGATTGGAGTCTGCAACTCGACTCCATGAAGTCGGAATCGCTAGTAATCGTAGATCAGAATGCTACGGTGAATACGTTCCCGGGTCTTGTACACACCGCCCGTCATACCATGGGAGTGGGTTGCACCAGAAGTGGCTAGTCTAACTTTATTGAGGACGGTCACCACGGTGTGATTCATGACTGGGGTAAAGTCGTAACAAGGTAGCCCTACCGGAAGGTGGGGCTGGATCACCTCCTTAAGAAATGTACGAGTGTTCACACAAGTTGTTTGATAATATTAAAGAAAGAGAAAAAGACCAATAACCCAAATTCAATCTAATTGATATTAAGGGTCTGTAGCTCAGTTGGTTAGAGCGCACCCCTGATAAGGGTGAGGTCGGTGGTTCAAATCCACCCAGACCCACCATATTTTCTGGGTTATTAGTTTTTCTATTGGGGCTATAGCTCAGCTGGGAGAGCGCCTGGTTTGCATCCAGGAGGTCAGCAGTTCGATCCTGCTTAGCTCCACCATTTTTTCTCGAATGAAAACTTAAATAAGATTTATTTATATATCTTATTTAAGTTTTTATACCAAGCCTTGGTTTAACCCTTGGTTCGGAGCTCTTTAACAATTTGGATATGAAGTAAAGTTTGTTAAATACAATACAACGTAAAAAGGTGTATTGCATTGACACAACAATTTCAAAAAATATGGATTCTCATTGATAGATTTATCTATCATTGAAAAAATAGAATTCACCGATTGTATCGTAAGATACAGTTAGTGACTTCTCGGTGTAAAAAGAATCATTAACCCAGATACTTTGGGGTTATATGGTCAAGTGAATAAGTGCATACGACGGATGCCTTGGCAGTAGAAGGCGATGAAGGACGTGATAATCTGCGATAAGCTTCGGTTAGCTGATAATAAGCTTTAACCCGGAGATCTCCGAATGGGAAAACCCAGTGATCATAAGATCATTATCCTTAACTGAATACATAGGTTAAGGAGGCAAACCTAGGGAACTGAAACATCTAAGTACCTAGAGGAAAAGAAATCAACCGAGATTCCCTTAGTAGCGGCGAGCGAACGGGGACCAGCCCTTAAGCAATTTTGAGATTAGTAGAATGTTCTGGAAAGTTCAACGACACAGGGTGATAGTCCCGTATACGAAAATCTTTTAATTGTGAAATCGAGTAAGGCGGCGCACGTGAAACGCTGTTTGAATATGGGGGGACCACCCTCCAAGGCTAAATACTCTCTACTGACCGATAGTGAACAAGTACCGTGAGGGAAAGGCGAAAAGAACCCCGGGAGGGGAGTGAAATAGAACCTGAAATCGTATGCATACAAGCAGTGGGAGCAGACTTGTTCTGTGACTGCGTACCTTTTGTATAATGGGTCAGCGACTTACTTCTCAGTAGCAAGGTTAACCATTAGGGGAGCCGTAGGGAAACCGAGTCTTAAATGGGCGTTTAGTTGCTGGGAGTAGACCCGAAACCGGGTGATCTATCCATGGTCAGTGTGAAGGTCAGGTAAAACTGACTGGAGGCGCGAACCCACTTATGTTGAAAAATGAGGGGATGAACTGTGGATAGGGGTGAAAGGCCAAACAAACCCGGAGATAGCTGGTTCTCTCCGAAATCTATTTAGGTAGAGCGTCGCGTATTACTTCTGGGGGTAGAGCACTGTTATGGCTAGCGGGTCGTCAAGGCTTAGTAAACCATTGCAAACTCCGAATACCAGAAAGTATGAGCGCGGCAGACACACTGCGGGTGCTAACGTCCGTAGTGGAAAGGGAAACAACCCAGACCGTCAGCTAAGGTCCCAAAATTATAGTTAAGTGGGAAACGATGTGAAAAGGCCCAGACAGCCAGGAGGTTGGCTTAGAAGCAGCCATTCCTTTAAAGAGTGCGTAATAGCTCACTGGTCGAGTCGGTTTGCGCGGAAGATTTAACGGGGCTAAACTATATACCGAAGCTGCGGATCGCAATTTATTGCGATGGTAGGAGAGCGTTCTGTAAGCCGTTGAAGGTGAACTGTGAGGTTTGCTGGAGGTATCAGAAGTGCGAATGCTGACATGAGTAACGATAAAGGGGGTGAAAAACCCCCTCGCCAGAAGTCCAAGGTTTCCTACGCAACGTTAATCGGCGTAGGGTTAGTCGGCCCCTAAGGCGAGGCAGAAATGCGTAGTCGATGGGAAACGGGTTAATATTCCCGTACTTCATATAACTGCGATGGGAAGACGGAGTAGGTTAGCTCAGCAAGGCGATGGTTGTCCTTGTTCAAGCGTGTAGAAATGGTTCTTAGGAAAATCCGGGAACCTCTATTTCAAGGCGTGATAACGAGCCCTCTTTTGGGCGAAGTGAGTGAGACCATGCTTCCAGGAAAATCCTCTAAGCTTCAGGTTATATGAAACCGTACCCCAAACCGACACAGGTGGACGAGATGAGAATTCTAAGGCGCTTGAGAGAACTCGGGTGAAGGAACTAGGCAAAATGACACCGTAACTTCGGGAGAAGGTGTGCTCTTGTTATGTGATATCACTTGCTGATTGAGCAAAGAAGAGCTGAAAAAACTAGGTGGCTGCGACTGTTTATTAAAAACACAGCACTCTGCAAACACGTAAGTGGACGTATAGGGTGTGACTCCTGCCCGGTGCTTGAAGGTTAATTGATGAGGTTAGCGCTTGCGCGAAGCTTTTGATCGAAGCCCAAGTAAACGGCGGCCGTAACTATAACGGTCCTAAGGTAGCGAAATTCCTTGTCGGGTAAGTTCCGACCTGCACGAATGGAGTAACGACGGCCACACTGTCTCCACCCGAGACTCAGTGAAATTGAAATTGCTGTTAAGATGCAGTATACCCGCGGCCAGACGGAAAGACCCCGTGCACCTTTACTACAGCTTTGCATTGAACTCTGATCCTACTTGTGTAGGATAGGTGGGAGGCTTTGAAGCTTTAACGCTAGTTAGAGTGGAGCCACCCTTGAAATACCACCCTGGTATGGTTGGGGTTCTAACCTTGGTCCGTAATCCGGATCGGGGACAATGCATGGTGGGTAGTTTGACTGGGGCGGTCTCCTCCTAAAGAGTAACGGAGGAGCGCAAAGGTATCCTCAGCACGGTCGGACATCGTGCAATGAGCGCAAAGGTAAAAGGATGCTTGACTGCGAGACTGACACGTCGAGCAGGTAGGAAACTAGGTCTTAGTGATCCGGTGGTTCTGAGTGGAAGGACCATCGCTCAACGGATAAAAGGTACGCCGGGGATAACAGGCTGATACCCCCCAAGAGTTCACATCGACGGGGGTGTTTGGCACCTCGATGTCGGCTCATCACATCCTGGGGCTGAAGCAGGTCCCAAGGGTATGGCTGTTCGCCATTTAAAGTGGTACGCGAGCTGGGTTTAGAACGTCGTGAGACAGTTCGGTCCCTATCTACCGTGGGCGTTGGAGACTTGAGGGAAGCTGTTCTTAGTACGAGAGGACCGGAATGGACACACCTCTGGTGTTTCGGTTGTCACGCCAGTGGCATTGCCGAGTAGCTATGTGTGGAAAGGATAACCGCTGAAAGCATCTAAGCGGGAAGCCCCTCCCAAGATTAGGTCTCCCTGATTATTTAATAATCCTAAAGATCCCTCGAAGACTACGAGGTTGATAGGCTAGGTGTGAAAGTGCAGCAATGTATTGAGCTAACTAGTACTAATTGATCGTGAGGCTTGACCATATAACACCCAAGATATTTGGAGATGTTGTTGTGTCAACAGGCAATATGCCTTATAAACTTTACTTAATCCATTTTGTTATACCTTTTTGGTATAAAAACTTTTTAATTCACTTGAAATAAGTTCAGACTTAATTCAAGTAAGCAGTTTGCTTAGTGACAATAGCAAGTGTGACCCACCTGATCCCATCCCGAACTCAGCAGTGAAACCACTTAGCGCCGATGGTAGTGTGGGGTCTCCCCATGTGAGAGTAGGACATTGCTAGGCTTTTATTTTAAATACCCCGACCTTTTTTAAGGCGGGGTATTTTTTTATCTGAATCACGTAAAATATAACCATCATTATTCCAAGCATCATGCAGATAAATTATGACTAATAACTTTAAAGCAAGAAGTATTGCTAGCGGAGTGAGCGTAATTGATTCTGGCTATTTCAGTAATGACTTTGCAGCTATATATATTATTAAGCAGAATAATAAGGTTGCGATTATAGAAACTGGAACCACCTTTAGTGTTTCTAATGTTAAAAAAGCACTTGAGAATGATAGCCTTAGCTTTTTGGATGTTGCTTATATAATTCCTACTCATGTCCATCTAGATCATGCAGGCGGTGCAGGTGAGCTTATGAAACAGTGCCTAAACGCGACTCTAATAGTTCATCCTCGCGGGGCGAGACACTTGATTGACCCTACCAAGCTAATTGCTGGATCAATGGCAGTTTATGGTGAGAAAGAATTTAAGATGTTGTACGGTAAAATTATCCCAATAGAGGCAAATAGAGTTATCGAAGCAGATGATAACTTTATTTTAGATTTTGATGGAAGAGAGCTAAAGTTTATTGATACACCAGGACATGCAAGGCATCATTTTTGCATTTGGGATAAACAAACAGAATCGATGTTTACTGGTGATACGTTTGGCATATCTTATCGTGATCTTGATCACAATGACCAGGTATATATATTCCCAAGCACAAGCCCAGTTCAGTTTGATCCAGAGGAATTAATTAAAAGCATACATAAAATAATGAAGTACAAGCCTAAGCGAGTCTGTTTAACTCACTTTGCTGCAATTAAACCAACTCAAAAAGTAGTTGAACAGTTGATAGCTGGTATCCATTTTGTTAGTAATTTAGCAAAAAAATATGCAACAGAGGGTGATGCTGAAAAAGTGATTGAAGACAAGATGATGAATTATTTTTTAGAAGGAATTGAAAAGATTGGCGTCAAAGACCTTGATTTTTGCAGAGAAAGGTTAGAGCTCGATGTCAAAATAAATACTCAAGGTTTAATTTATTGGCAAAAAATAGTAAAAATTGAGACTTGAATTTCATTAATTAAATATTAAATAAGTATCATATAGCTCTGCTTTCTAAACTTAACTATGAAAAATCTTTTACTATATCTAAACCATTATTTTGCGAAGGTTCCAGGGCAACTTATACCTTACCATAAAACAGTTCTTGCATTAGCATTGCTATCCACTATTTTTATGGGGTATGGTGCTTCTCGCTTTGTTTTAGATACTTCATTTGATGTTTGGTTTAGTGAGTCTGATCCTGCAATTGAAGCTTTGGATGATTTTCGTGACCAGTTTGGGAGTGATGATGGTTTGTTTATTGTTTATGAAGCTAAAGATGGCGATGTATTCTCAAATAAATCTCTAACACTAATCTCTGAAATAACAGAGGTGTTAGATAACTATAAACAGATAAGTGATGATGTTTGGCTTGAAAAATATGGACTAACTCCTGAAATTGTTGAGTCATTAACTCATATTAAGCGTGTTCAGTCACTATCTAATATTAGAATTCAAAAAAATGAAGATGATGTTTTAAGTTCACCTCGTTTAGTTCCTAAAAAAATTCCAAGTGATGCCTTGGTTTTAAGTGAAATTAGTTCTGAGGCAGATAATCAGCCAAGTTTGCCGCTCTTTATGTTCTCAAAAGATCATCGTTTTGGGGCAATTTCCATTCAAACAGACTTTGGTGCAATCCCAGTAATTCAAGAATTAAATGACCAGTTCTCTTTGTTTGATGATGATGCGTGGAGTGATGATTTTGATGAAGATATGGATGATAATGCTGTTATTCAAAAAATTGAATATCAGCCAGATGAGCCAGGACTTTATATTCCATTTATGAAGGCTATAACGGCGATAACTGAACAGCAAAAGATGTCAGAGCATTTTAATTTTTATCCAATTGGCAATTCTGCAATGATTTCCTTAGCTATGGACACGCTCATTCAAGCAGCGTTTCTACTAGTAGGTATGGTGGCAATCATTAACCTTTTGCTTTGGTCATTGTTTCGCTCTGCAAGTGCAGTGGTTCTTCCCCAGCTAGCAATTGGCCTGAGTATTCTATTTGTTATTGGAGGCCTGAGCTGGCTTAATCTAGCATCAACAACTCTTATTGCCCTAACGGTAATGCTCATTATTGCAGTCGGCGTAGCTGACTGCGTTCATGTGATGAGTTCTTATTTATTTTTTAGGCGAGATGGTAAAGAACATGATGAGGCCTTATCAAAGGCTTATGGTAAGACTGGCGTTCCTATTCTATTAACAACAATAACCACAATGGCAGGAATGTCTTCATTGGCGGTTACTGGCATGCCAATGTTTGTGCAATTTGGCCTCTCTTCTGCAGCTGGAGTCTTTTTTGCTTTCTTGTACACAATATATTTGCTGCCTGTATTGCTAAATTATTGGCATCCAATGCAGTCAAAAAATGTGGGGTTAGACGGAGAAGGAAAACTACTTGCACAATATTGGTATTACAAATCGACTTCTAGAAAAAACAAGGAAAGTATAAGATATTTATTTTTTCTTGTAAAAATTGGAGTATTTAATTTTTTAAGTTTTTTTGCAAGCCCTGTTATGAAGGTGGTAAAAAAAATTGGCTTAGTTTGGCTTCTAAGCGCAGAATGGCTTCAGCCTTTATTAAATAGAATCCCAGCTTTTGTAGAGCGTTTCCGATACTCTATAGCTATTATTTTTGTGAGTGTATTTGTAATCTGTTTATATGGCGCAACCCAAGTCAAAATTGACTCCAATCTAGTTGAGCTTTACTCTGATGATGTTCCTATTGGTCAAACCTATGAAATTGTTGATGAACACATGATGGGCACAGGAAATATGGAAATCGTTGTAGACACAGCAATTTCAGATGGAATAATGGATCCAGATGTATTAAATGCTATGAATAGACTTCAAAATACAATTGAGGAAAATTATAGTGAATTTATTATCCGAACAAATTCTTTGGCAGATCTAGTAATAGACACTCATGCTATTATGCAAGACTCAGAAGATTATCGAAATATTCCTGATAGTCAAATTGCGGTATCCCAATTGCTTTACTTGTTTAACAGTTCAAATCCTAAAGAGAGAAGAGCCCTTGTAAGTGATGATTATAGTAAGAGTCACATAAGTGTTCAATTAAAAAATGCAGGCTCTAACGAATACAAGGTATTTTTTAAAGATATTCAGCGTGATATAAATAAAGAGTTTAATGGATTAAAAGATCGATATCCTAATATAAAAGTTCAAATTACCGGATCATTCGCTTTAATGATGAGACTTGCTGATGACATTAGTAAAAACCAGTTTAAGAGTTTGGCGATAGCAGCCGTGGTTATTAGTCTGTTATTGATGATAACGCTAGGTTCTTTTCAGGCAGGCGTTATGTCGATTATTCCTAACCTAATACCCGCATCATTAGCATTTGGATTAATGGGTCTTCTTGGAGT
>CAJQRX010000021.1 GCA_905612405.1 uncultured Candidatus Thioglobus sp. | reverse complement strand
AGTTGACAAAGATGTTGGTAATAAAAAACAAATCAAACATACAGATTACTTCTCTCAATGGCAGGGCTTGATTCTAGACAATGAATTGTCAATCGGCGCTAGAATTATCGATCATGATAAGTTTAGCAGCCATACAGTTTACAATTTTAACTGGGCTAGAGATCTATCGGCAACATTGAGAGTAAATGGCTCTTATGGAACTGCTACTAATTTACCTAATCATTATCAAAATAATGCAAACATTTCTGCTGGAAAAACATCTCTAAAGCCAGAGCACTCTAAAAATCTTGAGGTTGGATTAACTGGAGATTATGAATGGGGTAATGTTGAACTAAAGCTTTATAAAAGCAAACTTACTGATGCATTTAAATACAATTCAAGCCCAGAACATTATACTAATGATGGTGTTGTAAATATCCAAGGAGCTGAATTATCAATTGGAACTGATTTTCTTGGATGGGATTTAGATAGTAGTATTAACATCAACAAAGCTATTGCAAAATCTACAGACTTACAAAAAGGCAGAAGACCTAACCAGACTTTTTCTTTAAACCTATCTAAAACTTCTGGAAAATGGAAGCGTAATATTAATTGGAAAGCCAAATCTTGGGCTTGGGATACGGATGCTCATACGAATAATGTTAAGCTTGGAGGTTATGGTTTACTTAACTTAAGTACAAGTTATGACTTTACCGAAGACTTAACTGTTTACCTTAATAGAAATAACGCACTAAATAAAGACTATGAAATGGCTAGGGGTTATAACACTCTTGGTAAAACTTCTACACTTGGACTAACTTACACATTCTAAGGTATTAGTTGCTCAGTATATAATTGGATATACTGAGCAACTTAATTTACAGAATTAGAAACTAATAATGGAAAATTCTTATAAAAAGCGCATGCAGCGCAAGAAGGAGCATATTGACTCCAGAATCGAAGAGGCAAACATCGATAAAGGAATCATTGTTCTTTTGACTGGAAATGGTAAAGGCAAGTCATCTTCTGCTATGGGTATGATTTGTAGAGCGCTTGGATATGAAATGAAGGTCGCTCTCGTGCGTTTTCTAAAGGGTGAGCAACAAACTGGTGAAGATCTTTTTCTAGACAGTAATCCTAATGTTGTATCAGCTCATATGGAGAGCGGCTTCACATGGAACACTCAAGACCAAGAACTTGATAAAAAGTTAGCAAACGAAACGTGGTTAGAGGCTGAAAAGTTTCTAGCTGATCCAGAAATTAATCTTGTGGTTCTTGATGAGATTACCTACATGATTAATTACAAGTATCTTGATGAAACATCAATCCTCAAGGCGCTCAGTAATAGGCCAGAGGGTCAGCATGTTGTTATTACTGGAAGAGCTGCCAGTGAGGGCATTATTAAGGCTTCAGACACTGTAAGTGAAGTCAAAGATGTTAAACACGCTTTTAGAGCTAATATAAGAGCTCAAAAAGGAATAGATCTATAACAAAACTAACTATTCTCTAGTAAGTACTGAATTGCTTGGTATAGATACCCTACCGTTACAACTTTCATACCCTTTATCGGTTTTTTAGGCGCATTACCTTTTGGAATAATTGCCACTTCAAAGCCCTGCTTTTGAGCCTCTGATAATCTTTCCATGGAGTTGTAGACCGGCCTCACCTCGCCGGTAAGTCCAACCTCACCAAATGCAATCCATTTACTTGGAATCACCTTATCTCTTAAACTTGAAACGATTGCCAACATCACAACTAAGTCCGATGCAGTCTCACTTACTTTTATTCCGCCTACAACGTTTATAAAAACATCCTGATCAAATGTTGCAATGCCTGAGTGCTTGTGAAGAATTGCCAATTGTAGTGATAATCTGTTTTGATCAAGGCCCACGCTGACTCTTTTTGGAGTTCCATTAGCTTGGTCCACGAGTGCCTGTATCTCAACGAGCAATGGTCTTGTGGCCTCTCTAGTGACCATAACCATTGAGCCAGAAGATGGATTTTCCTGATTTGAAAGAAATATTGAAGAAGGGTTGCTTACTTGCTGCAGTCCTTTCTCGCCCATAGCAAAGACGCTAATTTCATTAACGGCGCCAAAGCGATTCTTTACCGCTCTAATTATCCTGTAGCGGCCGCCTGCATCTCCCTCAAAATATAAAACAGCGTCAACCATATGCTCTAAAATTCTCGGGCCGGCAAGAGCGCCGCCTTTGGTAACATGGCCAATCATCAGTAGTATTGTATTGGTCTGTTTAGCGTACTGGGTAAGCTGGGCTGCGCAATCGCGCACCTGTGTGACCGAACCTGGCGCAGAATTTGAAAGATCAGTAACCATGGTTTGAATGGAATCAATAACAATAACTTTTGGTCTGGTATCTTTTGAAATCTTTATTATTTTCTCTAGATGAGTCTCACCTATAAAGAGTATATCTTCCTTAATTCCTAGTCTAATAGCTCTGTCACTCACCTGCTCAGCTGACTCTTCACCGCTGACATAAAGGGTTGTATTTGAGGTGTTAATCGCGGCTATTGCCTGCAAAATCAAAGTTGATTTACCAATACCAGGGTCGCCGCCAATTAGAACTACAGAGCCATCTACCAGCCCCCCACCAAGGGTGCGATCAAGCTCGCTAAGACCCGTTGAAAGGCGATGATTATTTTGAGATTTAATTTCAGATAGGTTTTGCACCTTTGATGCAGGAAGATCTTTAAGGCTTTCGGGTTTAGACGAGGTTGCCTGTGATATTACTACCTCTTCAAGTGTATTCCATTCTTTACAATCTAAGCACTGCCCTGCCCATTGGTGATGTGATGAGCCACAATCTCTACAAACAAACTCAATTTTAGTTTTTGCCATCCTAGGATTACTTATTCATTAATTTATCAATCTCACTCTTAAAGGCTTCAATGTCTTGGAACTGACGATAAACTGAAGCAAATCTTATGTATGCAACCTCATCAAGAGCTCTTAGCTCTTCCATAACCCACTCTCCAAGAATTGAAGATGGGACCTCTCTATCATTTTGAGCCATCAGTTTTCGCTGAATTTTTTGAATTGCAGTTTCAATTTTTGAAATTTCAACTGGCCGTTTTTCAAGAGCTTTTAGTAATCCAGAGCGAAGCTTATCTTCACTAAATGCTTGTCTGGATTCATCACTTTTTATCAGTCTTGGTAGGTTTAAATCAACAGTTTCACGAGTAGAATGCCTCTCCCCACAGGCGATACATTCCCTTCTTCGGCGAACTTGAGAACCATCATCAAGTAATCTAGTATCTAGGACCTTGGTGTCATCGGATTGACAAAAAGGACATCTCATAGGGGTTACTTATAGACTGGAAATCTAGAACAAAGTTCTCCAACCTTCGCCCTAACTTCATCAATTACAGATTCATTTTCAAGATCATCACAAATATCACAGATCCAATGAGAGATATCTTTACACTCAGATTCACCAAAACCCCTTGTAGTTCCAGCAGGAGTTCCAACTCGAATTCCACTGGTAACAAAAGGTGACTGTGGATCATTTGGAACGGAGTTCATATTTACTGTAATGTGGGCCTCACCTAAAGCATTATTAACTGCCTTTCCTGTTAGTCCTTGCTCAATAAAACTTACTAAGAAAACATGATTATCGGTGCCACCTGAAACAACGTCATAACCTCTTTCAAGGAAAACGCTGGCCATAGCTCTAGCATTAATAACAACTTGTTTTTGATACGCCTTAAAGTTATCACTCATAGCCTCTTTAAAGGCAATCGCTTTAGCTGCAATGATGTGCATTAAAGGGCCACCCTGTATTCCTGGGAATATAGCAGAATTAAGTTTTTTTTCAATTTCTGGATTTGCTCTAGCTACAATTAAGCCACCACGTGGGCCTCTCAAGGTTTTATGAGTCGTTGTAGTGCATACATCAGCAAATTCAATAGGAGATGGATAGTCACCAGTTGCCACTAAACCAGCAACATGAGCCATATCAACAAGAAGGTATGCTCCT
>CAJQRX010000020.1 GCA_905612405.1 uncultured Candidatus Thioglobus sp. | reverse complement strand
TTTCAGTAAAAGCTTCGTTTAACTGGGTAAAGTCATTACCTTCAATTGTGCATCCTGGGGTGTCATCTTTAGGATAAAAATAAAGAACAATATTCCTTCCTTGATTGTCAGGAATGTCAATTTTTAGATTACTTGTGGCGACACATCTAGTGGGGTTTATTTTATTCATATACGATATAATCTCATGGCTTTAATTTTAAAGCAGTCATTTTATCATTGATATGCAAAACATCCGAAATTTTTCTATCATTGCGCATATAGATCATGGGAAGTCAACAATTGCTGATCGTTTTATTCAGCATTGCGGAGGACTCACTGATCGTGAGATGTCATCACAAGTTCTTGATTCAATGGATATTGAGAAAGAACGTGGGATTACAATTAAATCACAAAGCGTTTCCCTGCAATACAATGCAAAAGATGGTCAAACATACCAATTTAATTTAATTGACACGCCTGGTCATGTTGATTTTTCATATGAAGTCTCAAGATCTCTTTCCGCATGCGAAGGAGCTTTGTTAATTGTCGATGCTTCTCAAGGAGTTGAAGCTCAAACAGTAGCTAATTGTTATACTGCTTTAGATCAGGGTCTAGAGGTAGTTGCAGTTCTTAATAAAATTGATTTACCAGCTGCAGAGCCAGAAAGGGTTGTAGATGAGATAGAAGATGTGATTGGTGTAGAGGCTCACGATGCGGTCCATGCAAGTGCTAAATCTGGTATTGGAATCGAAGAGATTCTTGAGCAGATTGTGGAAAAAATTCCTGCTCCAGAAGGCGAGATAGATGCCCCAATTAAAGCACTCATAATTGATTCATGGTTTGATAATTATTTAGGTGTTGTTTCTTTAATCAGGGTCATTGATGGAGAAATTAAAGCTAAAACAAAGATTAAAATATTCTCCAATAAAAATGAACACTTAGTTGATGAAGTCGGTATTTTTACACCCAAAAGGACTAAAACTGATAGTTTAAAGGCTGGGGAGGTTGGCTACTTAATTGCTAGTATCAAAAATATTGATGGAGCTCCAGTTGGCGATACAATAACTAGTAGTAAAAACCCTGTGGAACATCCTTTAGAGGGTTTTAAGCCTGTCCAGCCAAGAGTTTTTGCAGGGCTTTTTCCTACTTCCGGTGAAGACTATGAGAAATTTAGAGATGCACTAGCTAAGCTGCGCTTAAATGATGCAGCTTTGCAGTATGAACCTGAAAACTCAGATGCGCTTGGATTTGGCTTTAGGATTGGTTTTTTAGGCCTTCTTCATATGGAGATTGTTCAGGAACGTCTTGAGCGTGAGTATGACTTAGATTTAATAACGACAGCACCAACTGTAATATATGAAATTCTTGACACAAAAGGCAATGTATCAAAAATTGATAGCCCATCAAAGCTTCCTCTTGTGCAAACTATAGCTGAATTTAGAGAACCAATTATTACTGCAAATATTTTGGTAACTAGCGAGTATGTTGGGCCAGTAATTAGCTTGTGTGTTGAAAAGAGAGGTGTTCAAAAAAATATTAACTATATGGGTCGACAAGTCTCTATTGTCTATGAACTTCCATTAAATGAAGTAGTTTTAGATTTCTTTGATAAACTTAAATCTGCGTCAAGAGGCTTTGCCTCGATGGACTATCATTTTGAGCGATATCAGACTGCTGATTTAATCCGTTTAGATATATTGATAAATAATGAGAGTGTTGATGCCTTGGCTTTAATTATTCACCGTGATAACTCTACTTATAAAGGCCGCGAAATTGCTGAAAAAATGAAAGAACTAATTCCTAGGCAGATGTTTGACGTTGCAATTCAAGCATGTATTGGAGTTAAGATAATCTCAAGAACAAATGTTAAGGCGCTTAGAAAAAATGTTACTGCAAAGTGTTATGGCGGCGATATAACCCGAAAAAAGAAGCTACTTGAAAAGCAGAAGAAAGGTAAGAAGAGGATGCGCTCAATTGGAAGAGTGGATATACCTCAAGAGGCATTTCTTGCAGTTCTTCATATTGACTAAAAGATTTACTTCCCTTTCTTTAATATCTCTTCTAGATTATTAAACCAGTCTGCATGGTCCTCAGGACAAACTAAAGTTGGCTTAATATCAGGCAATTTCATAGTGCTGCCCAAGGGTGCT
Organism: uncultured Candidatus Thioglobus sp.; assembly: GCA_905612405.1. Classification (GTDB taxonomy): domain Bacteria; phylum Pseudomonadota; class Gammaproteobacteria; order PS1; family Pseudothioglobaceae; genus Pseudothioglobus. Next base: position 1,304 of record CAJQRX010000020.1, on the reverse strand, counting down.
AAGATCCACCCGTGTGCTGTTTGTCTTGGAACTCTAGAGCCACAATTATTACAAAATGCATTACCAAAGGTATTGGGTGATGAAAGAATATATTCACCTCTTTTATTCTGCCCTGAGAGCCATGAAAATTGTTCAGGCTTTACAAAAAGATTAGTTGCAAAGGCTGCTCCAGTTACTTTGCGACATCTTGAGCACTGACATATTCCAAAAAACTCATAAGGCCCATGCATTTCCCATGATACTTTCCCACAAAGGCATTCTCCATTTAATATATTCTTAGTTTTTGTAATAGAATATCTCCATTTATTGTATTTTTATACTGACAATACCTCTAGAAAAAAAACTTTGTACCAAAGTAGGATAAAAATAATACAGCAAAAGCTATTTGAGTTGATTGAGACATAATTTTACCTCTCCAGCCAAAATACTTATGACCAAGAACAATAACAACAAATCCAATCCAAGCGATTATTGAAAGGATAGTTTTAGGCATAAGTTTTTGAGTAAAAAAATCATCTATGTAGAAATACCCTGATAACAAAGAAAAGGTTAGTAATAATGAGCCCATCTTTAATGTTTGATAAAGGAATGCTTCCATAGTTTGGAATGCTGGAAGCTTATCAACAAATGTATTAAAGTTATGCTCATGTAAAAAACGTTCTTGGATACTTACTAAGATTGATTGAGCAACTGCAATAGCAAGAAGGGCATAGGCTCCTATTGAAAGAAAAACATGAGCTGCAATTGACACATCTATAGGCTCACCAGGTTTTCCAGGTAGTAAGAATGCAATAAATACTACAATTGCACTTAGAGGATAAACAAGGATTCCTAAAGAGTGAATAGGCTTGCTGAAAGAAGTTAGAAATAAAAGCGTAGCTACAACCCATGCAACAAAAGAAATACTTACGGTTAGCCCAAAAAATATACCATCATGCTGCCATAAATCAAACAAAATATAGCCATGTGAAGAGCACGCTATTAGAAGCATTAAATTAATAATTGTTCGGTGTTGATTTGTTACTGAATCTAAAACAAAATACCTTGTTAGTAATAGCCCAGAAAGTAGATAAGCAATAAATGGAAGGGCGTGTAGTAAAGGCATTTTTAGCTTTGTCTTTGTAAAAGATTATATAATACGGATATTTAACTCAAGTAGAAGATAATGTTTGATAATTTAACGGAACGACTATCCAATAGCTTTAAGGCCATTCAAGGCAAAAATAAGCTGTCCGATGAAAACATTAAAGAGGCCATAAGAGAAGTAAGAAGATCTCTACTAGAAGCTGACGTTGCGCTTGATG
>CAJQRX010000019.1 GCA_905612405.1 uncultured Candidatus Thioglobus sp. | reverse complement strand
CTGAAAACTCAATTCTGCATGGAGACAATGCGTCAGAGGCATTCCTTTCAGAGATTATTGGTGCTAAGGCCTATGAAGGCGTTAGGCATATGAGTATGGAGTCTATCTATGAGTATGGTTCGAGAGCAGGTGTCTGGAGAATATTAAACCTTTTTAAAGAATTCGATGTCCCAGTAACTATTTTTGCAGTGGCTCTTGCAATTGCTCGTAATCGAGAACTTGCAGATTATTTAGTAGAACAAAATTATGATATTTGTGCGCATGGATTTAGGTGGATAGATTATCAATTTGTTGATGAAAAAACAGAGCGAGAGCATATAAAAGACTGCATTTCTGTTTTGACAAAATACTTAGGAAAAAGACCAGAGGGATGGTACACCGGAAGAAACAGTCCAAATACGAGAAAGCTGATTGTGGAAGAGGGTGGTTTTCTTTATGACAGTGATACCTATGATGATGATTTGCCTTACTGGTCAGATGAGTTTGGCACTGAAAAAAAACATTTAATTATTCCCTACACTCTTGATGTAAATGATATGAGGTTTGCCTCACCACAGGGGTTTAATTCTGGAGATCAGTTCTTTAACTATTTAAAGGATACTTTTGATGCACTATATCTTGAAGGAGAGGTAAGTCCCAAAATGATGTCAGTTGGAATGCACGCGAGAATATTAGGGCGCCCTGGAAGAATTATGGCCATGAGAAGATTCTTAGAGTATGTTAAAACGTTTGATAACGTTTGGCTCTGTACGCGAAGGGAAATTGCTGATCATTGGTATAAAAACTTTTAAGAAGGACAAGAGATGGAATTACCAGTAAATTTAGCGAAGCAATCTTCAGAAGCTTTTTTAGATACGTTTGTAAACTTGTACGAGCACTCCCCATGGTTTGTAGAGAAATCATTACCTTTGGTCATAGCTGATGAAAAATACAATAGTTTAGAAAAATTTCATGAGCTTCTTTCAGATATTATGCTTAATGCAGATAATGATCTGCAGGATAATTTAATAGTTGCCCATCCAACTTTGGCAGGAAGAAAAGCTCAAAATAATGAACTTACTGATTTTTCAACTATTGAACAAAAATCTGCTGGATTAAGTGACTGCTCTGACTCTGAAATCGAGCTTTTTGAAAGGCTTAATAAGGAATATTTTTCTAAATTTGAATTCCCTTTTATTATGGCAGTTAAAGAAAAAAATAAATCTGAGATTGTTTCAAAGTTTAAAGAGCGAATAGAAAATTCAAAAAATCAAGAAAGATCAAATGCTCTAGTTGAGATTAATAAAATAGCGTGGCTAAGAATCAAGGAGATTTATGAAGTCTGATAACCAGATTGATGTTGCTAGTTCAAGTTTTGGTACTAAAGTTGTTTATTGTAGTGATGAATTTTTTGCAGACTCAGGTCGCATGCTTCAATCAAGTGAGCCTGTTTGGATTGAAGACAAATATGATATAAATGGTAAGTGGATGGATGGTTGGGAGAGCCGAAGACGGCGAGATGGGAAAAATGACTTTTGTTTTATTAGGTTAGGTGCTGAATCTATTATTAATAACTTCAATATTGATACAACTCACTTTACTGGAAATTTTGCACCTGGAATTTCTGTTCAAGGATGCTCTGTACCAGGAGGTACTACTGATGATTTGGTTGTTGATAACAGCGCAGTTACAGAATGGTTTGATCTTATTACTAAAGAAACTCTAGAGGGTGACTCAAAAAATTTATTTACGAGTGCTTCATCTAAGCCAATTACGCATCTAAAAATTACATTACTCCCTGATGGTGGTATTGCACGATTCAGGGCTTATGGAGAGGTATGGGTTGATGAAAAGAAATATGAAATTAATGGCACGAACGTAATATCCAAAGAAAGTGGCGCTAAAGCGATTTTTGCTAATGATGAACACTTTGGAAGCTTAAGTAATGTTTTAGAAGAGCATGAGCCTTTGAGTATGGCTGATGGTTGGGAAACAAGGCGACGAAGAAAGCCTGGGAATGATTGGGGAATTATTGCACTTTCTAAGCCTGCTACTGCAGAGGAAATTGTTGTTGATACGAAATTTTTTAAAGGCAATTTTCCAGATACTTTTTCAATATCAACTTCCAATTCACCGGGTGTAGATGACAAAACCTTGAAAGAAAATAGTAAAACTTGGAACAAACTTATTGAAGGAAAAAAACTAAGGATTAACCAAATGCATGTTTTTAAGGGTTCAGACATACTGCATAATGATGCGTTTACACATATCAGAATTGACATATATCCAGATGGCGGTATTGCTAGATTAAAACTTTTTGGTAAATTTATCTAAATATGAATACTCTTAAACTTACTCCTGAGGCGTTAACTCCAGAAAGTTTTCAACTATTTGGTGAAGTGCTTAGTACTGATAATAAAGAATCTATTACAATTAATGATGGTTTTGCATCTAAGTTTCCTGATATTGTAAAATTAGACACTAAGGAAGATAGCGGTGAAACAAGTGTTCATATTTTTGTTGCTAAGAAGAGGCAGTTTCCTCTTCAAATTACCATGCTCGAAAATCATCCTTTTTTTAGTCAGACATTTATTCCAAAAAATAACACACCATTTATAGTTGTTGTTGCGCCTCCATCTGAAGAGCCTGTAATTGAAAATATTAAAGCTTTTATTACAGATGGTGATCAAGGCATAAGTTATTCAAGAGGAGTTTGGCACTTTCCTTTGATTAGTTTAAAAGATAATGCTCAGTTTGTTGTGATAGATAGGAAACATAATATTGACCTTGACAGCATAAAGCAGTGCACTGTTAGAAAAATTGAAGATGTGAAAATTAATATTGAGTTAAGCTTATGATGCAAATATATCTAATGGACTGGCTAAGTCTAGTTTTAAAATTACTCCATATAATTGCAGGTATTGCCTGGATTGGGGCTTCCTTTTATTTTAATTGGCTAGAAAATAAACTTGACCGATTAAATAATAGAGACGAGATAGCTGGCAACTTATGGGCAGTTCACGGCGGTGGCTTTTATCATTTAGAAAAATATAAGAAATATCCCCAAACACTTCCAGAACCTTTGCATTGGTTTAAGTGGGAAGCTTATGTCACATGGCTTTCTGGAATTTCACTACTTTCAGTTATCTATTATTTCAATGCTAACACCTATTTATTGGCTGCTAATAGCTCAATATCTGCATTATATGGTGTTGGCTTAAGCCTCTTAGGGCTATTACTTTTTTGGCTTATCTATGATCTTTTGTGTAAATCAAAACTAGGTTTAAAAGCTGAAAGTGATGCTGAAGAGACAAGTGTACTTACTGAAAATAGGGTAACTAAAAGACAGAAGCTTTTAAACCTAGTTTCTAAGTCAGCAATTTTTATAGCTATTATTTTTATAGTAATTGCATTTTTCGCATATTTTTATAGCAATATTTTTAATCCTAGAGCAGTTTATATGCAAATTGGCTCAATGATTGGAACAGTAATGGTTGCTAATGTTTTTTTTGTGATTATTCCAGTTCAAAAAAAATTAGTCGATGCCTGTGAAAATTCTACTGAGGTTAGTTTAGAGCTTGGACAAATCGGCTATCTTCGCTCTCGTCATAATAATTACTTTACCCTGCCAGTTTTATTTATGATGATAAGTGGCCACTACCCTACAATTTATAGTGGAGATTATGGCTGGTTGATATTAATGGCTGTTATTGCAATTTTGGTAATGGTTCGCCATTACTTTAATCTAAGAGGAGTTGGTAAAGCTAAAAATAGCCTAATTGCAATCATAGTTATTTCAACTTTTGCCTTAATTTACGCTCTAGCGCCATCTCCAATTAAGACGCAAGATCAAAACCAACAAATCGTAACTATTGCTGAGGCTCAAGTCATTATTGAAAAGCATTGTGTTAGTTGCCACGCTGCAGAGCCATCAAATAAAGCGTTTGCTATAGCGCCAAATGGAATTATGTTAGATACTAAAGAAAAAATTATTGCCCATAAGAATCAAATATATCAGCAGTCCGTTTTATCTAAAGCAATGCCTTTAATTAACAATACAAATATGACTGATGAAGAGAGAGCGAAATTAGGGATTTGGATTGAGGCAAATTAATGAGTGAATATAACCATTATCGAGGAGCAATCTACCACTGTACAGAGAGTAATGGGGCTTTAGAGCCATACTATTTTGTTGATGGGCTTATGGTTGTTGATAATGGTTCTGGGAGCATTATCGAGGTTGGAAGCTTCAATCAAATTTTTTCAAAATGGCCAAATGCTAAATCATCTACTCATTTTAAGGATAGCTTGATAATGCCCGGCTTCATTGATACCCATGTTCATTATCCTCAATATAAAGTTATAGCTTCTTATGGAGCAAGTCTTATAGACTGGCTTAATAAGTACACTTTTATTGAAGAGCAAAAGTTTTCAGATGAGGTTTATGCTTCTAAAGTTGCAGATTTATTTCTTGATGAGCTTATTAAAAATGGCACAACAACAGCAATGACTTTTTGCACCTCACATAAGCAATCTGTAGATATTTTTTTTACGGCAGCAGAAAAGTTGAAGCTTAGAATGGTGGCCGGTAAAGTTATGATGGATAGAAATGCACCAGAGGCTCTTTGTGATAGTGTGGATGCTAGTTATTTTGATTCAAAAGAGCTTATTGAAAAATGGCACAATAGAGGGAGAATGAGTTATGCAGTTACTCCTAGATTTGCTCCTACATCATCTTCAGAGCAATTAGTACAGGCTGCTAAATTATTAGAAGAATATTCAGATAATAATGGAAATGAAGGCGTTCTTCTGCAAACTCATCTTAATGAAAATATTGATGAAATTGGCTGGGTAAAGGAGCTTTTTCCAGATTCAAAAAACTACTTTGATGTCTATGATAATTTCAATCTATCAGGATCTAATTCAGTTTTTGGCCATTGCATTTATAATACTGATGAAGAATATAAACGTATCGCCGATTCGGGTTCTAAAGTGGCGCTATGTCCAAGATCCAATTTATTTCTTGGTAGTGGTCTATTTGAGCTTGATAAATTAGAGGCTTTTGGAATAGGCACTGCACTTGCATCAGATGTTGGCGGCGGCGACAGCTTTTCAATGTTTCAGGTAATGAATGAAGCTTACAAAATATGTCGACTAAATAATTATAATTTAGATCCTGTTAAAGCTTTTTATCTGACAACTCTAGCTGCAGCGAAAGTACTTAATATGGATAATCGTATCGGTAACTTTGAGCCTAATAAGGAGGCAGACTTTATTGTTATTGATTTAAAGGCAACAGAATTAATAAAAAATAAACTCGAAACCTCAGATGATATTAACGATATATTATTTAATTTAATGACTTTAGGTGACGATAGACTAATTAAAGAGGTTTATATTTTAGGTCAAAATATTTACCAAAAATAAGGAAGGCATAATGGGACAACTTACAACACATATATTAGATACCTCTGCAGGAGTTCCTGCAAGTGGTGTAACGATAAATTTATATCGAAGAGATGGTACAAATTCAATACATCTTAAATCAATAAAAACGAATTTAGATGGCCGTTGTGACAAACCTTTATTGTCAGAAGAAGAATTTGATGAGGGTTGTTATGAGCTGGAATTCATAGTGGATGATTATTATGAAGCTAAAAATATTAAGTGCCCTTTTTTAAAAGATGTCATTATTCGTTTCTATATTAGTGAAAGAGGTGAAAACTACCATGTACCTCTTTTAATTTCCCCTTATAGTTATTCAACCTATCGAGGAAGCTAGTGTATTTTTTGCTGAATCAAAATTCTACGCCAACAGATCTTGGCGCAATAAATCCAAATACTACTGTCCTAGAGTGGTTAAGGAATAATCAGCTTGTTGGAACTAAGGAGGGCTGCGCTTCTGGAGATTGCGGCGCTTGTACTGCAGTTATTGGTGAGATTGTTACTAATAATAAGTTGAGTAAGATTGAGTATAAAAGTATAAACACATGCATGGCATTGGCTTATGGGCTAGTTGGCAAACATTTAGTTACTGTTGAGGGGTTGTCTGAGGAGGGCAGGCTTCATCCATCTCAAAAAGCAATGGTGCTAGAAAACGGTTCACAGTGTGGCTTTTGTACTCCTGGTTTTGTTATGTCATTATTTGCCTTATATCAAAATAAAAACTCAGTAGATCTGCATCAAATAAATGAAGCTCTATCAGGTAATTTGTGCAGATGTACAGGCTATAAGCCAATAATTGCAGCAGCATTTTTAATGTTTAATGAGAAAAGTGACGAACCCTTAGACTACTATAAAAAAAATCAGAAGAATATTACTAAGATTTTAGGAGAATTAAATAATCCTAAGCATATAAGTTTAAGTTACAAAAAAAGTAATAAAACAATCAAATATGACGCTCCTTCAACGATAAATGAGCTCTCTAATGTTCTAATTAATAGCGCTTCAGCTAATATTATTGCTGCCGGAACTGATCTCAGCCTAGAGATTACTCAGTCAATGAAAGAGTTTTCACATATCGTTAGCGTTAACCAAGTTATTGAATTAAAGGAGATTAAAGATAACGCTACAGAATTAGAGATTGGAGCTGCAGTAAGTTATGAGGACGCCGCATCTAGTCTCATAAGTAACTGGCCTGACTTAGGTCCTTTTTTGCAACGCTTTGCCTCTTTACCTATAAAGAATTGGGCAACTATTGGAGGCAACATTGCTAATGCTTCACCAATAGGAGATATGCCTCCAGTCTTAATTGCTTTAGATGCAAAATTAAAGCTCAGAAAAGGCCCAGTTAGTAGAACTATCAATTTAGAAGATTTTTTTATTACCTATAAAAAAACTGTTCTTCAACAAGGCGAATTTATTGAAAGTATTGTCATTCCAAAGCCTAATGAAAATCAGCGTCTTATTACTCATAAAATGTCTAAAAGATACGAGGATGATATTTCAGCTGTATGCATGGCAATAAATATTACGTCTACAAATAATAAACCAGAATCATTCAAGATCGCCTTTGGAGGTATGTCAGGAATCCCTCAAAGATCAAATATACTTGAAAATTTTTTATTAAAGAATTGGCAAGAAGATAATATAGCTGCATTATCTTATAAGGTTTTGAAAGAAGAATTTTCTCCATTTACTGATGTAAGAGCAACTTCAGAATACCGATTACAAGTATCAGCAAACTTAATTAAAAAAACTATATTGATGTATCAAGATCAACCAGTTGAAAATCTTGCAGAATATTCACAATTAAGTTAATTCAGGGAGTAAACAAAAATTAATAAAAATACAAAAAAATCTGCTCAACTTAAAGGTTCAATAATTGGCGACTCTATTGCCCATGACAGTGCTCATATGCATGTCCAGGGCAGCGCAACTTATATTGATGATATGCCAGTCCCAAAAGGCACTCAACATGTTGCATTTGCATTAAGTAATGTTGCTCGTGGAAAAATAAATAAGATCGATATTACAAATGCTCTAAAAGCTGATGGAGTTCATAGTGTTCTCCTGGCAAAAGATATAGAAAATCTATATATAGGAGCGATTAAACATGACGAACCTATTTTGGCTGATAAAGAGGTTTTATTCTACGGCCAAGCAATTGCTGCTGTCTTAGCAGATAGTCATGAGAATGCAAGAACAGCTGCGCTCTTAATCACCTCAAATGTATCAGAGCTTGAGGCTATTGTAACTATTGACCAGGCAATGGCTAAAAAAAGCTTTCTTGATGAGCCAATAATAGTCTCTATAGGAGATTCAAATAAAGCTATAGATTCATCAAAAAACAAACTAAATGGATCTATATCTATTGGTGGTCAAGAGCATTATTATCTTGAGGGTCAGGTTGCTCTAGCAATTCCAACAGAGGACAACGAGATGGTAGTTCATTCTTCTACTCAAAACCCTACGGAAGTGCAGCATTTAGTTGCGCATGTTTTAGATGTTCCTCAAAATGCAATTGAAGTAATTACTCGAAGAATGGGTGGCGGCTTTGGTGGCAAGGAGACAGACTCATCTCAGCTAGCGTGTGTTTGCGCTATATTTGCAAAGCAAAGTAAACTTCCTATAAAGGCTCGGCTCTCTAGAAAAGACGACATGCTGATGACTGGAAAGAGGCATGATTTCAAGGCAGATTATAAAGTTGGCTATAGTGATGATGGCAAAATTTTGGGAATTGAGATAGATCTTGCTGCAAGATGTGGCTACTCACTTGATTTGTCTAAAGCAATAGTTTCTAGAGCTTTATTCCATGCTGATAATACATATTTCTTGCCAAATGCTACCTTTAGGGGGTTTTTATGCAAAACAAATACCGCTTCAAACACAGCGTTTAGAGGGTTTGGCGGACCTCAAGGGATGCTTGCTATAGAAAATATTATTGAAGAAATAGCCATGAATATTGGTGTTGATGCTCTTGAAATTAGAAAATTAAATTATTATCAAAAGGATACAAATAACGTAACGCCTTACGATCAAGTTGTTGAAGATAATATTATTAATGAGCTCTCTAGTGAACTTATCGATGATAGTAATTATTTAGTTAGAAGAGAAAGTATTAAAAAGTTTAATAAAACAAGTAAATATCTTAAAAAAGGATTGGCTTTTTCTCCTGTGAAATTTGGTATTTCTTTTACCACTCAGTTATTAAATCAAGCCGGCGCATTGGTAAATGTCTATAAAGATGGAAGTATATATATTAATCATGGAGGGACTGAAATGGGCCAAGGCCTATTTATTAAGGTTGCGCAGGTCGTTGCTAATGAGTTTGGTGTTAATTTAGAGCGAGTGAAGGTCTCTGCAACTTCTACCGCTAAAGTTCCAAATACATCGCCAACTGCAGCCTCTTCGGGCTCAGATTTAAATGGAATGGCTGCTAGAGAAGCATGCTTAAGAATTAAGAGAAATTTAACTACTTTTGCTAAAGATTTCTATGGTGAAGGTAATAGTGAGATCGAGTTTAAAGACTCTTTTGTTATTGTTGGTAAGAAAAAGATAGCGTTTGATGAGTTTGTGTCAACAGCGTATTTAAATCGAGTGGAGCTTTTTAGTAATGGCTTTTATAAAACACCAAAAATTTTCTTTGATGCTGTTAAACAAAAAGGCCATCCTTTTTACTATTATTCATATGGGGCTTGTGTTAGTGAAGTTATAGTTGATTGTTTAACTGGTGAGTATAAGTTATTAGCAGTTGATATTTTGCATGATGTTGGCGCCTCACTTAACCCAGCAATTGATATGGGGCAAATAGTTGGAGGATATATTCAAGGTATGGGCTGGCTTTGTTCTGAGGAGCTCAAATGGAATGATTCTGGGGCACTTTTAACGATGGGCGCATCGACCTATAAGATTCCTGCAATCGGCGATACACCTGAGCACTTTGAAGTCAAAATTAAGCCTAATATTTCTAATCATGAAAATACAATTCATAAATCTAAAGCAGTTGGAGAGCCTCCTTTGATGCTTGCAATATCAACTTGGCTGGCGATAAAAAATGCTATTTATAATGCAGATAATGAAATGCAAACTGGCCTAAATGCTCCTGCAACTTTTGAGCAAGTATTCTTTAATCTCAATAAGAGTCTTAAGTAATAGGTTATGAATAGTTGGCTGAAGCCAGTTAAGACGGCAATTGCTTTAAATAATGGCTTTGTATTGTTAACAATTATTTCAACTAAGGGCTCAACCCCTTGCTCCAATGGAGATAAGATTGTCTTCTCTGGAGCTGAGTCAGTTTTTGGCAGTATTGGTGGTGGTAATTTAGAATTTAAAGCCTTATCTTTTGCAGAAGAATTATTAAGTCTTAATTCTAATGGCACTTATTTAAAAAAATATCCACTTGGGGCCTCACTTGGACAGTGTTGTGGAGGTTATGTGAATGTCATGTTTGAAAGTTTTATTCAGTCTGACGCAACAAATTCATGGATCGAAACAGTATCAAACTTACTTCAAGATAATGAAGATTTTATAGTTGCTACAATTGTAGATAGTAATCCTGAAATCGAATTTAACAGTAAAAAATTTGTCTACCTAGATGGTAATTTATCCCCAATCATTGATGATAAAAAAATCTCTAGCTTGATAACAAAAAGTGCTAAAGATCTTTTGTTGCTCTCTGACAGTCCTACTATAGTGCAATTTGAAAATCAGTCAGGCGCTTTAACTGAAGTCTGTTTTGAAAAAGTCTTGACTAGCGAAGTTCAGCCAGTAGTCATTTTTGGAGCTGGACATATTTCAAGAGCTCTGATGCCAATTTTAATTAACCTACCTATTAAGATTTATTGGGTTGATGATAGAGCAGAACAATTTGATAAATATCAAGGAGATACATCTCAAATAGATATTATTTGTGATGACTTTGTTCAAAGTATTCCAGACTTGCCAGATAGTAGTTATTGTCTAGTAATTACATACAGCCACCAAATTGACTTTGAGATTTGTGAAAAAATGATTACTCAAAATAACTTCAGTTATTTGGGTATGATTGGTTCAGAAATTAAGGGGAAAAAATTTAGAGATCGCTTCCATCAAAAGAATTATTCTGAGGAAGTGATTGATAAATTTATCTGTCCAATAGGGGATAAACAAAAATTCTTAAAATCACCTGCTGCAATTGCTGTGACTATTGCAATGGATTTAATTAACTTTATAGAACATAATAGACAACCTGGATCTTTATGAAATATCAATTAGAAATATCCAATATTTTAGAAGTATCCAATATTACTAAATCTTATGGAGATTTAAAGGCTAATGATAATGTTTCACTAAGCATAAAGGATTCAAGTATCCATGCTTTGCTTGGAGAGAATGGTGCTGGTAAGTCAACTCTGGTGAAAATCATTTATGGTTCATTAACACCAGATAGCGGTGAAATGAAATGGGCTAATAATAAATATAGCCCTAAAAGTCCTTTTCAAGCTAGAGAAAACGGTATAGCAATGGTCTTTCAGCACTTTTCATTATTTGAATCGTTAACGGTTGAAGATAATATAATTCTTGGGCTTGATGGGGTAGGTCTTAATGAAAATTTTTCTGAACAAATAATTAAGTATTCAAAACAATATGGATTAGATATTAACCCGCAACAAGTTGTTGGTGACTTATCAGTTGGAGCGCGTCAACGCGTTGAAATTATTCGTTGCTTAATGCAAAATCCAAAGCTACTTATTATGGATGAGCCGACTTCAGTATTAACTCCTCAAGAAGTGGCTGATCTATTTATAACTCTTAAAAAGCTAGCAGCAGATGGCTGCGCTATCTTATATATTTCTCATAAGCTGGAAGAGGTTCGTGAAATATGTAGTGAAGCAACAATTTTAAGGGGTGGTAAATTAGTACAAAGCTGCATACCTCAGGAACACAGCCAAAAAGAACTAGCAGAAATGATGATTGGTAAAAAACTAACCGAACTCGCTAGAACTAATATAAATGTTGGTGAAACTATTTTTTCAATAGATAATTTAAGTCGAAAGAGTGATGATATTTATGGTGTTAATCTTAAAAATATAGCCTTAAAGATGAGCAAAGGAAGTATTGTTGGTATAGCAGGTGTTGCTGGAAATGGCCAAGATGAGTTAATGGAATTACTTATTGGTGAAATTCCCTCTCCAAAAGCAATCTTAAATTTTAATGGCCAAGATATTGGCTTACTTAATTCGCATGAAAGAAGACAACTTTCTATGTTCTTTGTCCCTGAAGAGCGACTTGGACATGGGGCCGTGCCAGATATGTCTCTAGATGAAAACATGTTATTAAGTAGGCCAGACTCAACTGAAATGACCAGTCATGATGTTATTGACTGGGAAAAAGTTGCAGTTCATTCAAAAACAGTGATTGATACTTTTGATGTTCAGACACCTTCGAGCAGAATGTTAGCTAAATCCCTTTCTGGAGGAAATCTACAAAAGTTTATGGTTGGAAGAGAGCTTATTCAAAACCCAGAATTACTAATCGTCGCTCAGCCTACTTGGGGAGTTGATGCCGGCTCTGCTAATAATATCCACCAGGCTTTGATTGAATTGGCTGATAAAGGCTCAGCTATATTAATCATCTCTCAAGATTTAGATGAAATATTAAGTCTATGTGAACAAATCCATGTCCTCTCAGAAGGGCAGCTTTCTGATGCGGTAGATATGAAGAGTGAAGGCTTAGAGAAGATTTCCCAGCTAATGGTTGGAGGAAAAGTCTAATGATTAAACTTATTCCAAGAGTTGAAAATTCTACATTGATGGTTCTGTTATCGCCTTTACTGGCGCTAACCCTAACTGCTTTATCTGCCTATTTAATATTTATTTTTGTTTTGGTTGATATTCCTGTATCAAGTGTCTTCTTCACCCTTTTTGTAGAGCCTTTAATTGATTCTTACTATTTTTCAGAATTACTAGTTAAGGCGGCGCCTTTGATGATCATTGGTCTTGGACTATCGATTGGATTTAGAGCGGGTATTTGGAATATTGGCGCAGAAGGTCAATACGTTATGGGTGGAATTGCAGGCAGCGCAGTAGGATTATATTTTTATAATGTTGAGGCTCTATGGCTTCTTCCATTGATGACTATAGCGGGTATTTTAGGAGGTATGTTTTATGCCGGTATTGCAGCCTTTCTTCGAATTAAATATCAGGTTAATGAAATCTTAGTAACTTTAATGCTTACTTATGTTGCAGTTTTGTTTTTGAGTGCAATGCTTCAAGGACCTCTTAGAAATCCATCGGGCTTTAATTTTCCTGAAAGTAGGATTTTTCATGACAGCGCTATGTTGCCTATTATTTGGGAAGGAACGCGACTGCATATTGGTTTAATTGTTGCTATTATTCTCTCATTTGTTGCTTGGTTTGGAATCAAAAAACATATGTTTGGTATGCAAATTAAAATTTCAGGTAGTGCGCCACGTGCTGCAAAATTTGCTGGATTTGATGATAATAAAACAGTTTGGTATTCTCTACTTATATCAGGCGGGCTTGCGGGCCTTGCAGGATTATTTGAGGCAGCAGGTCCTGCAGGACAGTTAACACCAGGACTGCCCCAATTTTATGGTTTCACTGCAATTATTGTTGCCTTCTTAGCGCGGCTTCATCCAGTTGGAGTTTTATTCTCAGCACTGCTCATCGCTCTTAGTTATGTTGGTGGTGAAAATGTACAAATTGAATACAATTTACCAAGCTCGATTACTCAAATTTTTCAAGGCATGCTTTTGTTTTATTTCTTGGCTTGCGATATATTAATTAAATATAAAGTTATATTATTTAAAACTTAAAATTAAAGATTATGAATGAAAGTCTATTTATTAACATTGTTATTGGAATAAGCATTGCTTCAGTGCCTCTTATTTTTGCGGCTATTGGTGAATTATTAGTTGAGCGCTCAGGTGTTTTAAACTTAGGGGTTGAAGGCATGATGATTGTTGGTGCGCTCCTAGGATTTGTTGTTATGTCTCATACTCAAAATTCTTATTTGGCAGTTCTTGCTGCGATGGTTGGCGGAATGGCCATAGCATCCATTTTTGCATTTTTAACTCAATTTCTACTTACAAATCAGGTTGCAACTGGCCTTGCCTTAACCCTTTTTGGTTTAGGTTTTGCCGCTTTTGCAGGCAGAGGATATACAGAGGAAACAATTCAACTCATCACTGCAGTTCCAATTCCATATTTATCTGATATTCCTTATTTAGGCCCTTTACTTTTTTCGTTTAATCCACTTGTTTATTTGGCATTTTTTATGGTTTACTTAGTTTGGTGGTTTTTATTTAAGACTAAGCAAGGTTTAATCTTACGTGCTATTGGAGACAATCATGATGCGGCCCATGCAATTGGCCATAACGTTGTTCGTTATAGAGTTATGGCAATTTTATTTGGAGGTGCTATGGCTGGAATTGGAGGGGCATTTTTATCACTTGTGCAAGTTCCTATATGGGGAGAAGGTATGACTGCTGGAAGAGGTTGGATCGCTTTAGGTCTTGTTGTCTTCGCTTCATGGCAGCCCTTTAGGATTATATTTGGAGCGATTTTATTTGGAGGAATCACAATTCTTCAAATTCATGCACAAGGATTAAATATCAATGTAAGTGCGCAATATCTATCTATGCTTCCTTACTTAGCTACTATTGTTATTCTTGTAAGCCTTAGGATGAGATTAAAAAATAAAACAAACCGCACAGTTCCCAATTGTTTGGGTAGAATATTTCATTCAACAACTTAGTTTGCTGAATAAGATTTTTTGTTTGAAGTAAAAAAAGTAAGAAAATTATTAAATAACTTAAGGAGAATAAGTATGTCTAATCGAAGTTTGTCGAGTGTTGTGAAGCTCTCGATATTGAGCGTAGTTTTAGCATTTACTAGTAATGTTTATGCTGATCCTGTTAAAGCTGCTTTTGTATATATCGGCCCAACTGGAGATCATGGGTGGACTTTTGCACATGACCAAGGCGCAAAATATGTAAAAGAAATGATGGGTGATGACGTAATCATTACGACTGTAGAGAGTGTTGAAGAAAACTCTGATTCAGAGCGTGTAATTACGAGTCTTGCCAGAAAAAATGATATTATTTTTACAACATCATTTGGCTACATGAACCCAACAATTAAGGTAGCTAAGCGTTATCCAAATGTGAAATTTGAGCATGCAACTGGTTATATGCTAGAAGATAATGTATCTGTATATTCTGCTAGATTTTACGAAGGAAGACACGTTATTGGTAAGATTGCTGGAAGAATGACAAAAAATAATGTTATTGGTTATATTGCATCATTCCCAATCCCTGAAGTTATTAGAGGAATTAACTCAGCTTATCTAGCTGCTAAGTCGGTAAACCCTGATATAGAGATGAAGATCGTTTGGGTTTATTCTTGGTATGATCCAGGAAAAGAAGCTGATGCTGCCAATGCTCTTATAGCCCAAGGCGCAGACATTCTAATGCAGCACACTGACTCAACTGCTCCTATGACAGTTGCTGAAGAGAAAGGTGTCTATGCATTTGGACAAGCTTCAGATATGCGTGAGTGGGGTAAAAATGCTCAATTAACTGGAATTATTGATGATTGGGGTCCTTACTACTTAGAGCGTGTTCAGGCAGTTAAAGACGGTACGTGGACTTCTACTGATGTCTTCCATGGAGTTGATTCAGGAATGGTTAAGTTTGCTCCGATGAATAAATCAATGCCTAAAGATGTTAGAAATGAAGCTTCAAGAGCCATCATTGATTTGTCAATGGGTAAGATTCATCCATTTACAGGTCCAATTAATAAGCAAGATGGTAGTCCATGGTTAGCTGAAGGTGAAACTCCACCTAACTACCCTGATCTACTTACAATGGACTTTTATGTAGAAGGTATTGAAGCTAAGTACCCTAACTAATAAAAGTTTATTAACTAATATTTCTAATCGCGCCCTAGGTTTTACTTAGGGCGCGATTTTTTTATAAAAAAATTATGTCTGAGATTTCTCACAACTGGTTAAGAGAGCTTCCAAAAATTGAACTTCATCTTCATATAGAAGGAACATTGGAGCCAGAATTATTATTTAAACTGGCTAAGAGGAATTCAGTTCAATTGCCTTTTAATAGTATCGATGAGGTAAAAAAAGCATATCAATTCTCAAATCTACAAGATTTCCTAGATATCTATTATCAAGGCGCTGAGGTTTTACTCCTTAAACAAGATTTTTATGATCTGACATGGGCTTACTTATTGATGTGTAAGGAGCAAAACGTAATACACGTTGAGCCATTCTTTGATCCTCAAACGCATACCTCTAGAGGCGTACCTTTTGAGACTGTGGTAAATGGTATTTCAGAGGCTCTTGCTGATGCTAAAGAAATGCTTGGAATAACCTCTAGATTGATTATGTGTTTCCTAAGACACCTTAGCGAAGAAAGTGCAATTGAAACTTTAAAATCTTCAAAGCAATTTAGTGATGTTATTTATGGTGTTGGTCTAGATAGCGCAGAAATGGGAAATCCACCTGAGAAATTTGTAAATGTTTTCAATCAAGCAAAAGATATGGGTTATAAATTAGTCGCCCATGCAGGTGAGGAGGGTCCAGCTAGTTATATATGGAGCTCTTTAGATGTTTTAAATGTTCAAAGAATTGATCATGGGGTCAGAGCAATTGATGATCCTGATCTTATGCTTCGTTTAATTGAAACACAAATGCCTTTAACTGTCTGCCCACTATCGAATGTAAAGCTTAAAGTTTTTGATAATATGGCAAGTCATACAATACTTGATATGCTTGATCTTGGCGTTTGCGTAACTGTTAACTCAGATGATCCTTCTTACTTTGGAGGATATATGACAGAAAATTTCCTTGCACTTTATGACAGTCTTGGACTTACAAAAGACCAAGCAACTAGGCTTGTTAAAAACAGTATTGATGCAAGTTTTGTCGAGGAGAGTCGAAAGAAAGAGCTTTATAACTTATTACAAACGTATATTTCTGATTAGTAATACTAGCTATCTTTTTCTGAATCTCCAATCACTTTAGTGTTCATCTCATTTTCAATATCATCCATCATCTCATTGTGTGACTTGTCAGTCCAGTCCTTGGGTTGATTCTTTTCAGCTTTAATTTTTGTTGGATTATTTTTACGAACTTTAAAGAAAGAGGAAAAAAATAAGCCAGCTTCAAATAATAGCCAAATAGGAATTGCAATTAAAAGTTGTGAGATAACGTCTGGAGGGGTTAATACCATTCCAACAACAAAAGATCCAATAAATATATAGGAGCGATTTTTTTTAAGTTTCTCAGCCGTAGTTGCACCAAAAACTATTAGAAGGATTGTCACAATCGGAACTTCAAAGGCAACTCCAAAGGCGAATGATACTTTTAAAATAAAATCAAGATAGTGCTGAATATCAGGGGCAAAATTAACAGAAGCTGGACCAACTCCCGCTAAGAAATTAAATATGACTGGAAAAACGATGTAAAAAGAGAATAGTAGCCCAACATAAAATAGAATGGTTGATGAAATAACTAAAGGCAGCACTAGTCTCCTTTCATTGCGATAGAGCGCTGGGGCAATAAACATCCACAGCTGATAAAAAAGATAGGGCATTGCAATATAGATAGCCAGTATTAATGACATCTTTAAGGGCGTTAAAAAAGGTGAGATTACACCAATTGCAATTAAATTAGAGCCTGGTATGGCTTGAACAATTGGCGCCGCTATGAAGTTGTATATTTCATCAGCAAATGGAAATAATAATAGAAAAAAAATAGCTATTGCAATAATCGAACGAAGTAGTGAGCGCCTAAGTTCAATTAAATGCTGGACTAAGGGTAATTTTTCAGACTCCTGAGTTTTTATAGTCATTACTTTGAATCATCCTGCTTTGAGTCTTCTTGATTAAAAAGATTGGCGGTTGATTTAGCCTCATTAGTAATGTCAGAGATTATTGACTTTTCATCATCCATAGAGAGTTGTTCTTTAATCTGATCTGTCTTTAACTCATCTTTGATATCTTTTTTAACTTTACTGAGGAACTTATTAAGTTTGCCTACAAAAAGACCAGCTTTTCTAGCAAGAGACGGCATTCTTTCAGGTCCAACTACGATAAGGGTGATAACACCAATAATGGCAATCTCCCAAAAACCAAAATCAAACATATTATTTTATAAAAGTAAAAAAATAGTTTTTATGATTTTTTGTCAGTAGCCTTATCATCGGCTTCAACTTGAGCTTCAATAATATCTTCTTTCTTTTCAGCTTCTTTCATAGAGGATTTAAAGCCTTTAATTGCACCACCAAGGTCACTACCAATATTTTTAATACGCTTTCCACCAAAAACTAGCAAAACAATTGCTAGAACTAGGATTAATTCCCAACCTAAAAAATTCATATCTATTCTCCTAAATAATCAGTAAAGCTAATTTATTTTTTTCTAAAAATAGTTAATATTCACTGGCTGTATCTTTAGAAACATTCTCAGCTTATACTGAAGATAAACAAAGATATTCACATTTTACACTTTATAGCTATGTTTTACTAATAAGCTGATTGTGCTGATATTATTGTCTTTCCCTTTATAAGTTCCATATAGTGGAACGATGTGCTAATATATGGACAAATGTATTCACATGAATTCATATTTATGTATACTTAAATGTGATTTGACATATATAGGTGTATCTACGTCACAAGAGGTATGTAATCAAAGAGGTTTTTTTATAATTTAGGAGAAAAAAATAATGAAAAAAATATTTAAATCGCAAATAGCTCTCGCTCTAGCCGGTATCTTGGCTGGAACATCAGCTATTGCTGGAACGATTGTCATTAATGGTGACACATCTGATCCAGCGCCAAAGGCGGCATTTCAGGCAGTTATTGATGGATTTGAAGCTGAAAACCCAGATGTAAACGTTGTTTACAATCTTTTTGATCATGAAGGCTATAAAGCTGCAATTCGTAACTTTCTAAGTGCTGATGCTCCAGATATTTCATTCTGGTATGCGGGTAACAGAATGGCACCATTTGTTGATGCAGGATTGTTCGCACCAATTGATGATGTTTGGGCTGACCAAGGTCTTTACTCACTAATGAAGACGTCTGCTCCAGGTATGACTATGGATGGTAAGAAGTGGGGAATTCCTTATACTTATTACAACTGGGGTGTTTACTATCGCCAAGATATCTTTGAAGACCTAGGAATTGCTGTTCCTAAAACTTGGGATCAATTCATCGCTGCTGGTAAAACTTTAAATGCAAACGGTGTAACCCCAATTACAATTGGTACAAAATATCTATGGACTGCTGGTGGTGTATTTGATTACTTAAACCTTCGTACAAATGGATATGATTTCCATATGGCTCTAACTAGAGGTGAGGTTGCTTGGACTGATGACCGTGTACGTGCAACTATGGCGAACTGGAAGCAACTGATTGACGCTGACTTTTTCCTTGAAAATCATGCTGCTTTAAGCTGGCAAGAAGCATTAGCTCCTATGGGTAATGGTGAGGCTGCTATGTATGTTATGGGTAACTTTGCTGTTGCTCCATTACGTGAGCTAGGTTTGGATGACAGTAAACTAGGTTTCTTCCAGTTTCCTGAAATAACTCCGGGAGTTCCTATGGCTGAAGAAGCGCCTACTGACACTATTCATTTATCTGCAGGTGCAAAAAACCCAGTTGACGCTAAGCGTTTCTTAGCTTATGCTGCGCGCGCTGACGTTCAGACTGCTTGGAATGAAGCGTTAGGTCAATTGCCTACTAATGCGGGCTCAAGTGTTGTTGATGACAAGTTCTTGAATGCTGCATTTAGTATGCTTAATAACGACGCCCCTGGTGGTGTTGCTCAGTTCTATGATCGTGATACTAAAGCTGAAATGGCCTCTATTGGCATGGAAAACTTTCAAGAGTTCATGGTTAAGCCTGAGCGCTTAGAGAAGATTCTAGAGCGTCTAGAAAAAGCTCGTGCAAAACTTTATTAACCAATAAGGTTTTACTCTGTCCCGTGTTCAAGTATTCTTGACACGGGACTTTATTTTTAATCAATAAAACTCGGAATATGTATGTATTCTTTCTGGAAAAATAATCAATTAAAGCTGTCACCCTGGATTTTTTTAGCCCCTGGCATCTTTATGTTTTCTCTTTATGTTATTTTCCCAATTTTTCAATCGATAAGTTTAAGTTTATATCAGTGGGATGGGCTCGGCGTAAAAACATATATTGGTGCTGAAAACTATATCGAGCTATTAGATGATGAATATTTTTTCACTTCACTAAAAAACAATGTTATTTGGCTTGTTCTTTATATATTAGCAGTTCCTGCTGGCCTATTTGCCGCGCTATTTCTGAATCAAACAGTAAGAGGCATAAGAATATACAAGTCACTATTTTTCTTTCCATTTGTAATTTCTCAAGTCGTTGTTGGATTAGTTTTTAGTTGGTTTTACGACCCTTCAAACGGACTCTTAAATGTGATCCTTGAAAACTTTGGATTTAGTCCTATTGCTATTTTGGCAGAGGAAGATTATGCGACATATGGAATCATTGCAGCGGGCTTATGGCCTCAAACTGCTTATTGTATGATTTTATATTTAACAGGACTAAATTCAGTTGATCCTGAGCAAATTGAAGCTGGCCGAATTGACAATGCAAGAGGCTGGAGAATGTTGTGGTATGTAATATTACCTCAACTCAAACCTGCTACTTTTATTGCGGTTGTTGTTACCGTCATTGGCGCTCTAAGATCCTTTGATTTAATTTCTATTATGACAGCTGGTGGCCCATGGGGATCCAGTCGTGTTCTTGCTTATTATATGTACGAAAAGGCATTTTCAGAGTATGGCTTTCGTATGGGCTACTCTGCGGCTATAGCAGTAGTCCTTCTTGGCATTATGATGATTTATATTGGACTTATTCTGTATAGGTTGTATCGAGATGAAAAAGGCTATTAAATATGTTTCCAACTCCAATTGAAAAAACTAAATTATCCACTCAGCGTCTGTATAAGATAGCGTTACCTATTGCTATGATTATTTGGCTTCTACCTCTTTTGGCTGTAGCTTTGACATCAATTCGCTCAGGAGTTGATATCAACTCTGGTAACTACTGGGGAATGCCAACCTCTATTAACTTTTTTGAAAACTATACGGCTGTCTTTACAGACTCACCTCTAGGTTATTACATTTTAAATAGCTTTAAAATTACTATTCCAACAGTGATTGGTGCGATTGTTCTTTCAAGCCTTACTGGGTTTGCATTAGGCGTTTATAGATTTAAACTTAATTTATTTGTATTTTT
>CAJQRX010000018.1 GCA_905612405.1 uncultured Candidatus Thioglobus sp. | reverse complement strand
GAACATTTCAATAGCATTTTCAATGCACTCATTAATTACTTTTTCAATATCTAGGTACTGCTGGGGAGGTGTTCCTAGAAATAAAGTTCTTGAGCAAGGGCAGTGGTATCTTGCGTACGCTCCTCCAAGCTCTAAAAACATACCTTCATTATTTTTTAGTGGCTCATCATTCCATGTCATGTGACAGGCAGCAGCTTCTTCTCCTGCTCCAATAAGTGGCACGAATGAGGCGTAATCTCCATAATGCCCTTGATGCCCTTGAACGCCTGCGTGATATATTTCTGCTACCAAATCATTTTTCTTCATTCCAGGCTCTGCAACCTGCATGACTCTTTCATAAACTCCTTCGATAACCTTACCTGCACGTTTCATGTAAGTAATTTCAGTATCCGATTTAACAGCTCTTTGCCAATTAACTAGGCCAGTTTGATCACTAAAAGTTGCTGAAGGAAGTGAGCTATATAAAGACTCTGCAGCTCTAGCAGAGAAATAGTAGTTATCTTTTTCTAGGCCAATTCTTTTATTATGAAGGCCTTTTTCTTTTAGGATGTTTGCAAGAAACTCCATTGGATGTCTCTCAGGGCTCATGACATAATCATCTGGATATGAGAGGATATTATCTAATTTAAGGTCAGTAGTAAGCTCTGCTCCTTTTGCATCAATCCCTCTGCCATACCAAAAAAGACCACCATCGGTTGTAATAACAACACACTGATGAACATAAAATGACCAACCATCATAACCCGTTAACCAAAACATATTAGCGGGGTCATAAACAATTAAGACCTCTACATTTAAAGTATTCATTGACATTCGAGTCTTTAGTTGCCTATCAAGGTACTCTTGTTGAGCAAATCTCCTTCTCTCTTGTTTCATTATATTCTCCTTAACTTCTTAAGAAATTTCTTTAAATGCCTGCTCCAAATCAGCAATCAGATCCTCTACATCTTCAATTCCAGTTGAGTATCTTACTAAACCCTCAGGTATGCCGGCTGCCATTCGCTCTTCTGCGCTGCACTCTACATGACTTGTTGTAAATGGAGGGCCGACAACAGTCTCAACGCATCCTAAATTAGCCGCCATATGGGCATATTTAAGTTTTGGTAAAAATTTCTTTATTGACTCTAGGTCGCCTTTAACAGCAAAACTTAACATTCCTCCAAAGCCTCCATTCATTTGCTCTTTAGCGACCTCATGGCCAGGATGAGATGTGAGTCCAGGGTAGTTAACGTGCTCAACTAAAGGATGATTTTGTAGGTATGTTGCGATTAGCATTGCGCTTTCATTTTGTCTTTGAACGCGAAGCTTTAATGTTTTCATGCCTCTTAAGAGGCTATAGGCATCCATTGGAGCAAGGGTAGCACCATTTATTTCACGGTAATGATAAACTTTCTTAACCAAGTCATGATTGCCACAAATCACCCCACCAAGGGCATCTGCGTGACCTCCTAAGTATTTAGAGGCAGAGTGCAGCGTAATGTCAGCGCCAAGTGCAAGCGGTCTTTGATTAATTGGAGTTGCGAACGTATTATCAACAACGACTAGGGCACCTACTTTTTTAGCTGCAGCGCTTAAGCGCTTGATATCTGTAATTTTAATGGTTGGATTAGTTGGCGTTTCTAAATATAACACTTTACAGCCTTTAGCAATTTCACTTTCTATTTGCGCATAATCTCCTGTTTCACAAAGACAAACTTCAATATTAAGTGGCGGTAAAAATTCATTAAAAATGACATTTGTGCCCCCGTAACTATCCTTGATTGAAACAATACGGTCACCTGGCTTTAAAAAGGTTGCCAAGGTATTGCTAATTGCCGCCATTCCAGAGGAAAAGCTAGTCGCCGCTTCAGCGCCTTCAAGTTCTTTTACTTTATCCTCAAAAGCGCGGACTGTTGGGTTCGTATTTCGAGAGTATATATGGCCTTCAGCCTCCCCTAGGGCGACTTTATGCCAAGTATCAATATCTTTGTAGGCAAATGAAACGCTGTGAACGACTGGAACTTGAGTAGAGCGCTCATATAGTTCGTGTTCTTGCTCTCCACCCCAAATACTTTTGGTGGATTGACCAATGTGTTTTTTTTCAAGCATAAGTAACCTCTAATAGTTGCGTTGAGTATAAAAAAAAATGATAATAAATCACTTAAATCCTATTTTCAAGGCAGCGCTTAATAAGCCTTTATCTTGATAAAAATTATTATACATCCACTTTGATACTTTTGACAATCTTGAATTTTCATATTGATCGAGATTTGAATAAATTAAGAGCAGTAAATAAATATTGCTAAATTAATAGTTTCTGTTATATTGCGAGACTGCAATATATCCCATTCAACTCTTTAAAACTATGAGTAAAGCTACTTCAAAAGAGTCAACTACAAACGAAACAACAATTGTTAAATCTAACTTTCTCTGTGTATTTTCTATTCTCCTTTTTGCAACAGGCTTTCCTGCTGCTGAATATTTATTAAAGGACTGGAATGTTGTTAGCGTAATCACAGCTCGAAATGTTTTTTCCTTTATTTTAATTTTTATAATTTGGTTATTTATTGAAGGAATACAAAAAGTCAAATCTGCTAAATGGTCAAAGGGTTTTGTAATAGGCGTATCAGGATTTGGAATTGGGGCTTTTTTAATCCTTATGCTTCAATCATTAACAACACCAGTAATTGCAGCATTAGCAGTAGCCACAATGCCAGTTTTTGCTGTGAGTTTGGAGATGCTACTAGATGGACGCAAAATGACATTATGGTTTTTCATTGGTGTCGTGCTAGTATTACTTGGTGGCTATATTGCTTCAGGCGCCTCATTGAGAGAGGATAATGTTGGCATAGCTGCTCTCATAGGAGTTGTTGGAGTTGCATTATTTGCTTGGGGCTCCAGAGCAACAGTCAAAAGCCTTCCTGGCATGACTAACCTAGGTCAAACAGCAGTCACATCTTTTGGGATGGCCGGGCTATCAATATTCTTATATTTTTTCTGTAGTGTATTTCTTGATTTAACTAATACTACGTCAATTATTACTATTGAGCATTTAGGTTTAGTGCTTATCTACGCTTGGCTTGGGTTAGGAATTTCTCAAATTTTCTGGATAAAGGCTGTTAGCCAACTCGGAATTGGTTTGGCATCATTTCATTTAAATGCCGTTCCATTCTACGTTATGTTTATGCTATTTCTTCTTGGTGGTAGTTGGTTATGGCACCAAGCATTTGGAGCTTTAATCGTTATTTCTGGGGTCATATTAGCCCAACAAAAGTCTTCAAAGAAAAAAGCAGAATTTTTTGAGTTACCATAGTTCTGCAAGGATTGCCCTGTCGACCTTATTCAGATCTTTAAATGTTTTAATATTTGTAAAAGACTCTTCTAATAACTTAACAATTCTATCTTTTTGATCATAGCCATGTTCAAGCAGTAAATACCCACCGATATTAAGAAATTCTGTTGATTTGGTAATGATTTCTCTGATGTCATTAAGTCCATCATCACCTGAAACCAAGGCCTCAATAGGTTCATATTTTAGATCCTCTAAGTGTGGGTCATGCTCATTAATGTAAGGCGGGTTACTAACAATTAAATCAAATTTTTTAAGAGGTAGTGGATTAAACCAGCTGCCACAATAAAAATCGATATCTTTAGTTGAATTAAGTTTGGCAATATTCAGCGCATCAATTGACTTATCGGTGGCTGAAAACTTCCATTTTGGTCGTTTTTCAGAAAGAGTTATGGCTATTATGCCGCTTCCAGTTCCCAGGTCTAAAACACTTATTTTTTTATTTGTATCAAGCGTATCAAGCGCAATATCGATTAATAGCTCTGTTTCGGGCCTAGGAATGAGAGTTGCAGGCGAGACAATAAAATCAAGATCATAAAATCCTTGAGAGCCTTTGAGATAGGCAAAAGGCTTTCCGTTCTCTCTTTGTTTAATTAAATTATCGAGTGTTTTGAGTTCTAAATCATTTAACTCATATTCAGGATTTGAAAACAGCTGCTCTTTAGTTTGATCAAGTGCTAAACATAAGAGTTTTAATATATCTTTGACATCCGTCTTAAGATAGTCTTTAGTCGATTTTCTTATAGACATGGAGTAAATTTAGATTAATTGGGTTTGTAAAAAGCTTCTCATTTTTAAGTGATTTTTCATTTCAATATTATATCAATATGCGAGTTTTGGTAATTGGTTTATGTTCTATGGGATGATAATGTTATTTGTGAAAAGTAGCCATATGTTAAATTTAGTTTTATACCAACCTGAGATACCTACTAACACAGGAAGTCTAATACGTTTATCAGCAAATATGGGTGCAAATCTTCACCTTATAAAGCCTTATGGATTTGAGATTAATGATAAACGCTTAAGACGAGCTGGGCTTGATTATAAAGAGTTAGCTAATGTTTATGAGTATGAAAATTTTGATGATTACTTAGACAAAGCTAGCCCTTCTAAGATTTATTTTGTCAGTACAAAAGTAAGTAGAAGCTATGCTGACGTTAAATATTATGCTGATGATTCTTTTCTATTTGGCTCTGAAACTAAGGGGCTTCCAAAGGAAATAATGGATGAATATGAAGGCATAACACTACCTATGCAAAAAGGCTCAAGAAGCCTAAACCTTTCAAACTGTGTTTCAATTGTGGCTTATGAGGCATGGAGGCAGGTTGGATTTATTAATTAAAAGTATATTTTTAGCTTAGCTCAAGTAATTGGTAGGCATTATTAAAGTCTTTAATTGAAACTTCATTTTTTCCAGCGAGCTGGACTTTCTTGAGGCTTAAAACGCCATTCCCAGTTGCAATATAGCAAGCGTCCTTGCTTTGCTCAATGACTGTTCCTGGGATTTTTGAGGATTCATGTTGAACTTCTTCAGCCTCTATAATTCTAATAACTTTGCTTTCGAATTGTTTAGCTTTTGCATTAGTTTGAGCTATAGGACGGGGATTAAAGGCTCTAACCATTAGGCTTATATTTTCTGCACTTTGATGCCAGTCTATTTGAGACTCTCCTTTCACAATCTTTTTTGCATAAATCGCGTCCTTATTATTTTGAGGTATAGCTTTTAATTCTTTTAATTGATTTAAAGCATTAAAGATCAATTCAGCCCCCATAATTGATAAAGAGTCAGTGAGTGATTCAGAAGTATCATCGTTTGTAATTAAATATTTTTGTGTAAGCAAAACATCTCCAGTATCCAGACCCTTATTCATTTGCATAATTGAAATTCCAGTTTCTTTATCACCTGCAAGGATTGCTCTTTCGATAGGGGCAGCTCCTCTCCATCGAGGCAGAAGAGATGCATGAATGTTAAGACATCCATGCCTTGGAGTTTTAAGTGCTTTACTTGGCAGTATCTGACCATACGCTGCGACTACCATGATATCTGGGTTTATTGAGGCAAGTATTTCTTGGTTTTGCTCACTACTGAAATCTTCAGGCTGAATGACTCTCAAATTATTTTCTTCTGCGTATATCTTGACTGGGCAGGCTGTTAAAACCTTTCCTCTTCCTTTTGGCCTATCGGGCTGACAATATACCCCAATTACCTCATGATCAGATTTATGCAGAATAGCTAGGGATTCGACAGCAAATTTAGGAGTTCCTGCAAAGACTATTTGCATTACTTAATGGATTTACGCCCTGTTTTAATGGCAATTGAAATTTGTTTTGGCGAGGTTCCACCAAGATGATTTCGAGAATTAATAGAACCCTCTAGAGAGATGACATCAAAAATATCTTCTTCAATTAATGAGTTGAAGTTTTTGAGTTCATTAATTGTAAATTCACTCAAGTCTTTACTTTCTTTGATCCCATAGGACACAGCTTTACCAACGATATCATGCGCATCTCTAAAAGCTAAACCCTTCTTTACAAGATAATCAGCTAAATCAGTTGCGGTGGTATAGCCTTTAAGTGCAGATTGGTACATGTTTTCTTTATCAGCTTTGATCGTTGGAACCATGTCAGCAAACACACGAAGACAAGAATAAATAGTTTCAACACTATCAAATAGTGGCTCTTTATCCTCTTGATTGTCCTTATTGTATGCCAATGGTTGACCTTTCATTAATGTCAAAAGTGAAATTAAATTACCAGTAACTCGGCCAGTCTTACCGCGCACTAATTCTGGAACGTCTGGGTTTTTCTTTTGAGGCATAATCGATGAGCCTGTACAAAAGCTATCAGGAAGAGATATGAATTTAAATTGTGCGCTTGACCATAAAATGAGTTCTTCAGAAAATCTTGAAAGATGCATCATAATTAGACTAGCATTTGAAGCAAATTCAATCGCAAAGTCACGGTCACTAACGGCATCAATCGAGTTTAAGCTTATTCGTTCAAATCCTAAAAGTTCAGCAGTTCGTTCACGATTAATTGGATAACTAGTCCCTGCAAGAGCAGCACTTCCTAGTGGCATTGTATTAATTCTTTTAAAGCTCTCTTGAAGACGCTCACGATCTCGCTTGAGCATCTCAAAATAGGCCAATAAATGATGTCCAAAGCTAATTGGTTGAGCAGCTTGAAGATGAGTAAAGCCAGGCATAATTGTTTCTTTTTCTTGCTCAGCAAGATCAAGAAGAGCATTTAAAAGTCTTTCTAGCTCTTTCGTAATAAGGCGAACTTGGTCTCTAAGATAGAGCCTAATATCAGTCGCAACTTGATCATTTCGAGAGCGACCAGTATGAAGTTTTTTCCCTGAATCCCCGCAAATTTCAGTTAACCTTGATTCAATATTCATGTGAACATCTTCTAGTTCAACTGACCAGCTAAATTGATTATTAACTATCTCATCTTTGACTTTATCAAGACCTTCAAGAATTTCTTTGAGCTCAGCATTTGTTAAGACACTGACTTCACAAAGCATTGTTGCATGAGCGATAGAGCCCTCGATGTCATAGAGTGCAAGAACTTTATCAAAAGTAACAGACGCACCAAAAATTTTGACAAATTCATCTGTTGGCTCATTAAAGCGCCCACCCCATAAATGATTTTTTTCAGACTTCATAGTTCAATTTACTCTGCAATTAATACGAAATTCAATTACTGCACATTATTCCACTATATAGATGATAAGTTACTGAAAATAATATAAAAACCTTTTTTAAATTAGTAATAATTTTTGAAATCATATTTTTATCATCATAATATAATTGTCAAAAGCTAACATTATCAATAAACACCCGATAAAATATTGTTGGTAGTAAATTGAATTGGAGACATTATCACAGTGCTTAAAATTGCAACACGTAAAAGCCCTTTAGCCATTTGGCAGGCAGAGTTTGTAAAGTCAAGACTCCAATTTTTTTATCCTGACTTAGAGGTTGAATTAGTAAAAATGACTACTCAGGGTGACAAGATATTGAATTCACCGCTTTCAAAAATTGGCGGTAAAGGCCTTTTTATTAAAGAGCTCGAAATAGGTATTTTGGAGGGAAGGGCTGATATTGCTGTCCATTCTATGAAAGATGTTCCCTATGAGCTTCCAAAGGAATTTGAGGTTGGCGCAATTTTGGCGAGAGAAAATCCTTTTGACGCATTTGTTTCAAATGATTTTGACAATATCAATGAGCTCCCACATGGCGCCAGAGTTGGCTCCTGTAGTCTAAGACGCATAGTTCAATTAAAAGCATTAAGGCCTGATTTAGTTATTTTAGATTTAAGAGGAAATGTTAATACTCGATTAAGAAAGCTAGATGACGGTGAGTATGATGCAATTATATTGGCATGCTCAGGTCTTATAAGGCTGGGTTTTGAAGACAGAATTAAACAGCATCTGAGCGCTGAAAAATCCCTTCCTGCAGTTGGTCAGGGCGCTTTAGGTATAGAGATTAGAAAAGGTGACCAAGACATAATTAGCCTTATAAACCCGCTTATAAATACCAAAACTATGAATGAGGTTTGCTCTGAAAGGGCAATGAATTCTACTCTCGAGGGCGGATGTTCAGTTGCAATTGGTGGCTATGCAATAAGTAATAACAATGAGATGAATCTTAAGGGTATGGTAGGTAATGTTGATTCTGGGGTTATTTTAAGGGTAGAAGAAAGTGGTGATATATCAGAGCCAAAGATGTTAGGCGAGCTTGTTGCAAATAAGCTATTATCTATGGGAGCAAAAGAGCTCTTAAAGGAGGTTTGATTTGATTTTATCTAATAAACAATTAAATGAATGTTTAGAGGAACTTAATGACTGGAGTATCGTCGATGAAAAGCTTTCTAAGTCATTTAAGTTTGCTAATTTTACCCAAGCTTTTGGCTTTATGACTCAAGTTGCAATTACCTCAGAAGCTATGGATCATCACCCAGAATGGTCAAATGTTTATAATAAAGTTGAGATTAATTTGATTACTCATAGTGAGGGCGGAATAACAAAGCTTGACATCGAGCTTGCTAAGAAGATTGATACTATCAGTAGCTCTATAAAATCATAAATAAGTTAACTAATCAAATAAAGCATCAACAAAATCTTTTGCATTAAAAGGTTTTAAATCATCGATTGCTTCGCCAACCCCAATAAAACGAATAGGCAGTTTAAGAGAGTCTGAAATTGCAAATAAAACCCCACCTTTGGCTGTGCCATCAAGTTTAGTGACAGCGAGTCCCGATAGGTTGATGGATTTATGAAATTCATTTGCTTGTTGAATTGCATTCTGACCTGATCCACCATCGATAACTAAGAGGGTTTCATGTGGTGCATCTTCATTATGTTTTTTTAGTACTCTTTTAATTTTTTCAAGTTCTTGCATCAAATTATCTTGCGTATGAAGTCTTCCTGCAGTATCTGCAATTAATATATCAATATTTTTAGCAATCGCTGACTGGTAGGCGTCATATACAACTGAGGCTGCGTCAGCCCCTGTTTTTTGAGCGATGACTGGAATATCATTCCTCTGACCCCAAACTTGAAGCTGCTCCACAGCAGCAGCACGAAAAGTGTCTCCAGCTGCAAGCATTACAGTTTTTCCTTCACTTTGAAATAGCTTAGCAAGCTTACCAATCGTGGTAGTTTTTCCAGCACCATTAATGCCAACAACAAGAATAACAAAAGTTTTATCAACATTTGTTTGTAGTAAATTTTCTTTAATTAAGAATGATTCAAGTTCAATTTTTATAAGTTCGTAAAGACCATTACTATCCTTAAGTTCTTTTCTAGATGCTTTTTTTCTTACAGACTCAATAACCTTATCAGTGGTTTGAATACCTATATCTGCACTAATTAAAAGCATTTCTAAATCTTCAAGAAGCTCTTCATCTATTTTCTTTTTACCTATAAGGAGCGATGAGAGACCATCTCCAAGTTTAGTTTTGGATTTAAATAGCCTTTCTTTAAGTGAAGGTTTTTTTGGCTCACCTTCAGACTCAGGGCTTTGATTTTTTTTAAAAAAGTTTAACATTGAAGTTTAATTATAAAGACTAGACAAATTTTACTATGTCAATCAACATAATAACTGTTAATCAACAGATAGTGTTTCATATAACTTCTTTAATTAATCCTATAAATTCATTGCATTCTGACGGTATTATGTATCTATTTAGGAGTTCAAATGCTTTGGATTAAGGCTTTTCACATTTTGACGATAATAACTTGGTTTGCAGCACTATTTTATTTGCCGCGACTTTTTGTTTATCATGCTATGTCAAAGGATGAAATTAGTATTGAGCGCTTCAAAATAATGGAGCGAAAATTATATAGAGGCATTATGATGCCAAGTTTTGCTATTGCTATTTTTATGGGGGTCTGGTTGTCCTATGAGAGATGGGATTACTATATTAGTCTACTATGGTTTCAACTTAAGTTAGTTTTAGTAACCATTCTAATAGCGTATCATTTTTATTGTGGCTATTTGGTAAGAGTATTTGCTGAGGATAAAAACACACGTAGTCACACTTTTTATCGGTGGTTTAACGAGTTTCCAGTTTTGCTTCTTGTGGGCATTATCATTCTTGTTGTTGTTAAGCCTTTTCAATAATTCAGATATATAATTTAATTGTTATCTCAAATAAAATCTAACTGATGAGCATCTACCAGGACACAAAAGAGTTAAATTCATATATAAATAAAAAAGTTGATATTGAATCAGTTGCCTCTTTCAAAGGCAATGAGCACATTATAAAATTAAATCTTAAGTTTGATATCAATCAAATGCAAGAGGCGCTTGATGAAGTTAAGGCTAAATCAGAGTTTAAAACTGCTGCATCAGGTTTTCATGCTCTTGCGATGACTCGTAGAAAGAATAGCTCTGTTGAGGCTGATAATAATCTCGTGGGTCGCTACTATACTCGGGTAGATGATAGCTATGAAGAGATTGCAAAGGATGAGCTAGTCAATGAGAGTTCATTTACAGAGCTCGTTGATGTGTTTAAGGGTACTTATTTTGAAACTATTCATAAGGAACTGTCAGCTCGTTACCCTATTGGGAGGATACGCATATTAGAAAAAGATAGTTTTAATTGTAATTCATGGCATAGAGATCCTGAGCCACGGATACATATTCCAATTTATACAAACCCAGGTGCTTTATTTATAGTAAATCATCACTGCACCCACCTTCCTGCTGATGGCTCCGTATATTTTACGGATACGCGAGGCTACCATACTGCTCTTAATGGTGGAGAGGACTCTAGAACCCATCTTGTGGCTACTTTAGCCTATCCAGAATATACACCTTAAGAGAAAATTAGTTATGAGTCAATATAAGAGAAATATCAGTAACCAAGAGAAGTTAGAGAATCCAATAGATTTTCGAAGTGATACAATTACTTTACCCTCTAATGAGATGCTTGCAAGTATTGATAATACAAAGCTTGGAGATGATGTTTATGAAGAGGATATTGAAGTAATTGAGCTACAAGAATATGCAGCAAATCTCCTGGGAAAAGAAGCAAGCTTATTTTTCCCTAGCGGCACTCAAAGTAATTTAACTGCTATGCTCGCCCATTGCCAAAGAGGTGATGAGGTTTTGATTGGCAGGCATTATCATACTAACGTCTATGAGGCTCGAGGAGTTTCAGTTCTAGGTGGTGTAGGGATTTGTCCTATTGATACTTCAGAATCTGGATCTATGAAAGTAAGCGATATGCTAAGTCAAATTAAAGATAATGACCCTCACTATGCTGTAACAAAATTACTTTGTTTAGAAAATACTTTTTCTGGAAAAGTTCAGCCTCAACATGAGCTTGATGAGTTGGCAAAAGGGGCGCATAGTAGAGGTTTAAAAGTACACTTAGATGGTGCTCGCTTATTTAATGCGCATATACATTCAGGCTTAACAATGAAGGTCTTAACTAAAAGTTTTGATAGTATTTCAATATGTTTATCAAAAGGCTTAGGCGCTCCAATTGGATCTCTTTTAGTAGGCGATCAAGCTACTATTAATAAAGCTTTGCGTTTACGAAAGATGCTTGGGGGCGGTATGAGGCAAGTTGGCGTTATTGCCTCCTACGGAATGTATGCTTTAAAGAATAATATCCAGAGGCTTCAAGAGGATCATGATAATGCAAGATTTCTTGCAAAGGGTTTAGCATCAATATCAGAATTAACTATAGACTATGGTGAAAATCAAACAAATATGCTTTTTGTAGATTGTCCAAAAGAGCATAGAGAGAATTTAGAAAAGCATCTTTTTGATAGAAATATTATAATTTCTAATCTTAATCGAGGAAGGCTTGTATGTCATTTAGGTATTAGTAAAAAAGATATCTTGGCAGTTATTGATGCTTTTAAAGATTTTTTTAAGAATGTTTAAATTATTAGATAAGAATTTGGTCTAAAAAAGTCTTAGTTCGATCACTTTTTGGATTATTAAAGAATTCGTCTGGAGTATTTTGCTCCACAATCTCCCCATCTGCCATAAATATAATCCTATCTGCAACTTGCCTAGCAAAACCCATTTCATGAGTTACACAAATCATAGTCATACCACTATTTGCAAGCTCAACCATGGTATCTAATACTTCTGAAACCATTTCGGGGTCTAGCGCAGAAGTTGGCTCATCGAATAACATGACTTTAGGCTGCATACATAAACTTCTAGCAATAGCAACTCGCTGCTGCTGACCACCAGATAGTTGATCTGGATATTTATCTGCCTGCTCTGGAATCCTGACCTGTTCAAGCATCGCAACTGCTCTTTCTCTAGCTTCATTTTTATCAATTCCTCTTACCCAGTTTGGGCCAGCCATGAGGTTTTCAAGGACAGTTAAATGCGGAAATAAATTAAAATTTTGAAATACCATTCCAATATCTTGGCGAATAATATCAACATCACGCATAGTTTCTTTAAGCTCGATTCCACCAATATGAATTGATCCTTCCTGATGAGCCTCCAGTCTGTTAAGGCAGCGGATTAATGTAGATTTTCCTGAACCAGATGGTCCACAAATCACAATTTTTTCTTTAAGATTTATTTCAAGATCAATATTTTTTAGGGCTTGAAAGTCCTCATACCACTTGCTGACCCCTTTTAGAGAGATTACTCGAGTAGTCGAATGATTACTTTTAACTTTATATGAAGACAAAGTGATTTTCTTTTTATAAGAGTTTTTATCTTCTCTCTTTTTTTCAGAGGCAATTAGCGTCTTGATTCTACCTTCTTCAATATTAACTTTTAATTTAATAGTTCTTAATTCTTCTAGTTTTTGTTCATTACTACTAGCACTTAAAGCTCTTTTTAACTCACTTTTTTTTA
Organism: uncultured Candidatus Thioglobus sp.; assembly: GCA_905612405.1. Taxonomy (GTDB): domain Bacteria; phylum Pseudomonadota; class Gammaproteobacteria; order PS1; family Pseudothioglobaceae; genus Pseudothioglobus. The sequence continues at coordinate 29,346 of CAJQRX010000018.1, read as the reverse complement.
TAGTACTATCTGTTTTATTTAAGTAATATTCAAGAGAACTTCCAGTAAATGCAACCAAAAAAAGTAATAGCATGATCATAATTTAGATCTCCATATTGCACTAACTTCATCAGACTTTTCGAAGCAATCAATTAATATAATTAAATTGAAACCTAAATCTATTTGAAATTTAATATCTAAATTCATGATTATATTTTATGTTGATATTTTCTCTCAATTTGAGACTGAATTACCTCAAGTATGATTGTCAAACCCCAATAAATCATTGCAGCTGTAAGTAACATTTCTAAATTATTAAAATCTTTTGAACCTATTTTTTTGGCCATAAACATTAACTCCCAAATCCCAAGAACGGATACTAAAGAGCTGTCCTTAAGCATCGCAATAAACTGGTTACCAGTTGGTGGGACTATAATTGGTATTGATTGAGGTAATATAATTTTTCGAAGTATCAGTCCAGATTTAAAACCTAATGCTCTTGAAGCTTCCCATTGTCCTTTTGGTATACTTTGAATACCTGCACGAAAAATCTCCGTCATGTAGGCTCCATAACAAAGTGATAAAGCTGCAATACCAGAAGGAATAGCATCAATCATGAATCCTAGCTGAGGAAGACCCATATAAATTAGATAAATTTGTAAAAGAAGAGGGAGTCCTCTAAATAAAGACGTATAAAAACTTGCTATCGCATAAGCAAATCCATTATTTGAAAGTTTAGCAATAGCTCCAACGATTGCTATTACAGTAGCAATTGCAATTGAAACTGCTGAAATATAAATCGTGGTGAATAGACCTTTAGAAATCATAAGCCAAATTTTGCTTGGCTCACCGATAAATATATACGCTATCTCAAGATCAAAAGAATAGGCAAAAGCAAGAAAAAGAAAAAATAATTCAATCCAAACAATTAGTATTTGAATTTTTAACTTAGTAAAGCTAATTAATAATAAATTTAGGACAACTATTATTGCAAGTACAAACGAAACAACTAGTCGACCAAAAAATCCACTTTCTTGCGGATTTCCAATAACTGGACTAAGGAATTCACCAAATATGGTGTCGGTAAAATTAAAGGCAAAGAAAAACGCCAATACCGCTATTGATAATCCCAAAAGGAACGCTGGTTTGTGCAGCGACTTATCTTCAATAACGGTATCGACGAACATACCTTTCTCTAAAACCTAATTAAAACTTATATAACTAACTGCTTTAATTAAAACGCAACAGTGTAGTCATTTGAACTACCATCTGCATTTTTAAACCACTTCATTGATAAAGTAGTTAGCGTGTAGTCAGCTTTCATTTCAGCAATAACTCTAACAATCTCAGCATCTAGCTCAGGATCATCATTGCCTTTATCAGTTGCTACTGAAAGCGGCTCAAAGAATGCAGGATCACCTAAGAAACGAATTGGATATCCATCTTCTATAGCACCTTGAATCATCGGAATAGAGTCAATGATACCGTCATTACGAACACCAGCACCTAGGCGAGTATCATCAAGACATGTATGACCATCAGCAAGAGAGGTAATTGTTCCTGGCGTAACTTTATATTTAAACGCTGGAGCATCAATCATATCTAGACTTCCTTCAAGATACATTTCCCAAGTTGAGGCTGCTGTGGTGCAAATATTTTTTCCATTTAAACCTGCCAATGTTGTCACAGGTGAATCTGTGTGAACTGCAAAGCCAGCTGGAGTGTAATAATAAACTGCAGGGAAATTTAGCACTTCTGAGCGAGTTTCTGTTGGCGTCATAGAGCCAACTGATACGTCCCAACGCATATTCCAGTTACCTGAAGTAATAATATCCCAAGAAGGAGTAATGAAGCGAGCTTCTACGCCCATACGCTTAGCAATTTCTCTACCAACATCAACGTCAAAACCTTCCATTTCGCCGGCATCATTAATGTATGAATAAGGCGCCCAGTTTGCATCCGTTGCAATCATTAGCTCATTATTTGATTTAATATAATCATAAACTGCACCTGCTTGAACTGTCATGTTTAATGATAATAGCGCAACTGCAAATGCAATCGACGACTTTGTAAAGCCTAGCTTAATACTCATTTGTCTCTCCTATTTAAATTTTAATAATTTACGAAATTACAATTGTACACATTTTTTTGGATAAAAATTAGCCTTCAAATCAGATAGAAAAATATAAAAACTTAGATTTTAGGCTTTAAAAACACCTGTAGAAAGATAGCGATCACCGCGATCACAAATAATTGTAACAATAACGGCATTATTAACCTGCTTAGAAAGCTCAATTGCAGAAGCTACCGCGCCTCCAGCTGACACTCCACAGAAGATGCCTTCACGAGTTGCAAGATCTCTTGTTGCTTGCTCTGCACTTGATTGCGAAATATCCATAATTTTATCTACTCTGGTTGAGTCAAAGATAGAGGGGAGATACTCTTTTGGCCACCTCCTAATTCCTGGAATGTGTGAGTCATCATCAGGCTGAATGCCTACAATTTGTATTGCTGGATTTTTTTCTTTGAGATATCTTGAGACGCCCATAATAGTGCCAGTAGTTCCCATGGAGCTCACGAAATGTGTAACTTCTCCATTTGTATCATTCCAAATCTCTCTAGCAGTTGAGCCATAGTGAGCACTTGGATTATCCTGGTTAGAAAATTGGTTAAGTTGAAGGCCTTTATTTTCTGAACTCATTTGATTTGCAAGATCACGCGCACCTTCCATTCCAAGCTCTTTGGTCACTATAATCAATTCAGCGCCATATGCAGTCATCGCATCTTTTCTCTCTTGCGATAGATTTTCTTGCATAATTAGAATCATCTTGTAGCCCTTGATGGCTGCAACCATTGCTAAAGCAATTCCTGTATTTCCACTAGTTGCTTCGATGAGAGTGTCTCCAGGATGAATCTCACCCCTTTTTTCTGCCTCAGTAATCATATTAAGGGCGGCGCGATCTTTTACAGATCCAGCTGGATTATTACCTTCAAGTTTACCAAGAATTATATTAGAGGGATTTGGATTTAATCTTTGCAGTTTTACTAAAGGAGTATTTCCTATGCATTGATCGATTGTTTTATAGTTTTGATTGCTCATAATTTGATAGTTATCATCATAAATTTAAAGCCTATAAAACTACATATTATTTAAGATGGCTTTTTTTACTTCTTCAAGTGTTGGGCTAACATTAATCATCGCACTTTGATCACATTGAGCGATTGCAGTATCTGGATCTTTAAGTCCGTGACCTGTAAGTGTACATACAACGCTTGACCCATCAGGTATTTTTCCTGAACTTATATCTCTTAGAGCCCCCGCCACAGATATTGCAGATGCTGGTTCACAAAAAATTCCTTCCTTCTCAGTAAGCATTTTTTGTGTTGCTAAAATTTCTGCATCTGAAAATGCATCAAACCACCCATTCGATTCTTTACTAAGTTTTAGAGCTTTATCCCAGCTTTGAGGATTTCCAATTCTTATTGCGGTGGCAATAGTCTCTGGATTATGAACTCTCGATCCCTGAATAAACGGAGCAGCCCCCTCAGCTTGATAACCAAGCATAGCAGGCCTTGAGTCTGATATTCCTTTCTCGTGATATTCTGAATAGCCCATCCAATGCGCGGTAATATTTCCTGCATTACCAACAGGGAGGCAGTGATAGTCTGGAGCATGACCGAGCTCTTCAATAATTTCAAATGCAGCAGTTTTTTGACCTTGAAGCCTAAAAGGATTAATTGAGTTAACTATTGAAACTGGTGCAAATTCTGCAACATCCTTAACGAGCTGCATACCATCATCAAAGTTACCTTTGATTTGAATAATAGTAGAGCCATGTATCATTGCTTGCGCTAATTTTCCTAGTGCAATTTTTCCTTCTGGAATAAGAACAAATGCTTTAATTCCTGCTCTTGCAGCATAGGCCGCTGCAGCAGCTGAAGTATTTCCAGTAGACGCGCAGATAATTGCTTTTGAGCCACTTTCTACAGCCTTTGTAACCGCCATAGTCATTCCGCGGTCTTTAAATGAGCCTGTCGGATTTAATCCTTCATACTTTACATATAGCTTAACTTGAGTGCCCATTTTACATGGGATATTTTCAAGTCTAATTAATGGCGTATTGCCTTCACCAAGACTTATGATGCGGGTATTGTCGCTGACAGGCAGAGTGTCCCTATATTTATTAATTAATCCTGTATATCTCATAATTATCTCTATTAGGTTAGTCTAATAATTCAATATGAATAAGCTGAACTTCTGCTTGGTTAAAGTCACTAGCTTCAATTGATTTTTTAATACTCATGACCGTTTTAGTACTAACTTTATCAGTTGTTATAGCAATGTGAGCATTATTGTTTTCATCAACTTGCTTTTGAATAAGCGCTTCAATACTAACATTATGATCATTAAATATTCCTGTTACTTTGGCAAGAACTCCTTTAATGTCACTCACTAATAACCTTAAAAAGAATTCACTTTGAATGTCATCATTTTTAATTACAGGAAGTTTTTGTTGCGACTTCCAGCCCAAGATATGATTGCTTGTTTGGTTATTAATGATATCATTTAAATCAGCAATAACTGCAGAAGCAGTAGCCTCATCACCAGCTCCAGCGCCATAATATAAGCTAGTTCCTAAAGCATCACTTTTAACCATAACTGCATTCATGACTCCATCAACTTGTGCAATTAATTGTTTATTTGGAACTAGTGTAGGGTGGACACGAAGTTCAATTCCATCCCCAGTTCTTTTTGCTATTCCAAGATGCTTAATTGTATAACCGAGCTCTGAAGCATGAATGATATCTTCAGTAGTTATATCACTAATACCTTTGGTAGAGACTTTATCAAATTGAAGTTCAGTGCCAAATGCAATTGCAGCTAGAATAGATAACTTATGAGCAGCATCAATACCTTCAACATCAAAAGTTGGATCTTCTTCTGCATAACCTAATGCTTGCGCTTCTTTAAGAACATCGTCAAAATCTCTTCCTTTTTCCTTCATATCGGTAAGAATAAAGTTACCCGTGCCGTTAATGATTCCAGCAAGTGATTCAATATTATTTGCACTCAGACCCTGTTCAAGAGACTTTATGATTGGAATTCCACCAGCTACTGAGGCTTCAAATAAAAGCCGTACTTGTTTTTTATTTGCTAGTTTAATTAATTCATTACCATGATTTGCAATCAACGCCTTATTAGCAGTAATGACATGTTTCCCATTGTTTATGGCCTTTTCAACTAACTCTTTCGTAAGTCCAATTCCACCAATGAGCTCTAGAACTACATCAACATCAGGGTGATTGACAACCTCAAAAGGATCTGTAGTTAACTTGATATTTGAGGTGTCGCAGATGCGTTTTTGTTTGACATCTCTAACGCCAGCTAAAACAACTTCTATTTTAACGCCAGTGCGCCTTTCAATAGATCCGCTATTTTTTTGCAGTACATTAACAACACCACCACCAACGGTTCCAAGACCAAGAATTCCAACTTTCATTATTGTGTTTTATAAATTCAAATGGGCCATTATACCAACCAGTGAAAAGACGCACTAGAAATCATGTTTAAAAATGTTAGCAGAGCTGATGAACTAAATTAATTTATAGATTTAAAGAATCTATTACTTTAGGCCGCCCATACAAATGTACTTTAATTCAAGGAAGTCATCTATCCCATAGTGTGAACCTTCCCTACCTAATCCCGATTCTTTAATTCCGCCAAATGGGGCCACTTCATTTGAAATGACGCCTTCATTAACGCCAACCATGCCGTATTCTAAAGCTTCAGATACGCGCCATACTCTATTAACATCATTCGTATAAAAATAAGAGGCCAGACCAAACTCAGTATCATTAGCCATATCTATCGCCTCTTTCTCAGTTGAAAACTTAAATACAGGCGCAAGCGGGCCAAAAGTTTCTTCTGATGCAATTTTCATAGAGCTATCTACATTACTAATAACCGTTGGCTCAAAAGTAGTTCCACCAATTTTATGCGGTTTTCCACCTGCAATAACTAATGCTCCTCGATCAATAGCATCTGACACATGATCTTGAACTTTTTCAAGTGCTTTGAGGCTGATCAGAGGTCCCTGATTAACCCCATCATCCATTCCATTTCCAACATTTAGTGTTTTAACTGCTTCAGCAAGTCTATTAACAAACTCATCATAAATTCCCTCTTGAACTAGAAAACGATTAGTGCAAACACAGGTTTGGCCAGTATTACGAAATTTTGAAAGCATTGCACCTGCTACTGCAGAATCTATATCGGCATCATCAAAGACTATAAATGGCGCATTTCCTCCAAGCTCCATAGATACTTTCTTCATAGTAGCTGCACAATCACGTGTTAGAATTTTTCCAACAGCTGTTGATCCAGTAAATGAGAGTTTTCTGACAATTGGACTGCTGGTTAAGGCTTGTCCAATTTCACTTGAATTAGTTCCAACTACTACATTTATTATTCCTTTGGGTATACCAGCTTGCTCTGCAAGCTCTGCAATTGCTAATGCTGATAATGGAGTTTCTGCAGCAGGTTTAATAACCACTGGGCAGCCAGCAGCAAGCGCTGGAGCACATTTTCTTGTGATCATTGCTATTGGAAAATTCCAAGGCGTGATTGAAGCCACAACACCAATTGGCTGCTTAATTACAAGTATTCTTCTGTCATTTGCGGGCGTTGGAATTATGTCGCCATAGGTCCTTTTTCCTTCTTCTGCAAACCATTCTATAAAAGACGCGCCATAACCAACTTCACCCCTAGCTTCTGCTAAAGGTTTTCCTTGTTCTGCCGTCATTAATATGGCTAAATCTTCTTGATTAGACATGATTAAATCAAACCATTTTTTTAAGATAATTGCCCTTTCTTTAGCCGTTCTACTGCGCCAATCTGGCCAAGCGGCGTTTGCTGCATCAATGGCCGCATCAGTTTCTTTTTTACCCATTTCAGGGAGCGTACTGATAACTTCATTTGTATAAGCATTAGTAACATCAAAGCGTGATTTTGCATCATTACCTACCCACTGTCCGTTGATGTAGCCATGAGCTTTTAAAAGGCTAGTATTTTTAAGCATAGTTTATCCTTGTGGCTATATTGAACTTTAAAGAGACTAATTATAGTGGCCTATTTAGAGTAAATGGACTTTAAGTATGTTGCGTTTTTAAAACTTGTTGTTTCTGTCGTCTTCCAATTAATGAAGCAGTTATGACGCCTAAAGTTACAACTCCGACTAAGATTGTTGAAACTGCATTTATTTCAGGAGTTACTCCAAGTCGTACCATCGAATATATTTTCATTGGGAGGGTTGTAGATCCTGGACCAGAGGTAAAGCTAGCAATTACCAGATCATCAAGCGACAGAGTGAAAGATAAAAGCCAGCCAGAGATAACTGCTGGGAGAATTATTGGGAGTGTTATTAGTATAAATGTTCTAAATGGCGTGCAACCTAAGTCAAGCGCAGCCTCTGTAAGGCTGTCATCATAACTTGACATTCTTGACTGCACAACAACTGCAACATAGCACATTGAAAATGTTATGTGAGCCAGAGTTACGGTAAAAATACCTCGATCAATTGCAAGCGCTACAAACATCAATAGAGTTGATAGCCCAATGATTACTTCTGGCATAACCATTGGCGCATAGATCATTCCTGAAAAAAGAGTTCTGCCTTTAAAGTTACCAAAACGAGTCATTACAAGGCCAGCAATAGTTCCTAAAATTGTTGCAATTGTTGAAGAAACAAAAGCAACCTTTATTGTTACCCAGGCAGCATCTTTTATGCCCTGATTTTGCATTAGCTCGCCATACCACTTAGTCGAGAAGCCACCCCATACTGTAACTAATCTTGACTCATTAAAACTAAATAAAATCAATAATATTATGGGAATATATAAAAAGGAAAAGCCAACAATCAGTGAGAAGATATTGAAGCTACCAAACCTTTTCATGAGATTGCTTTCTCTTGCGATCTTTGATAAAGCATTATTGGAACAATGAGAATTGCAAGTAGAAGGATTGCAACTGCTGAGGCAACTGGCCAGTCCCGATTATAGAAAAACTCTGTCCAAAGAACCTTTCCAATCATTAGCGTTTCAGAGCCACCAAGTAAATCTGGTATTACAAACTCACCCATGACTGGTATAAAGACCAAGAAGCAACCAGCCATAATTCCAGGAATTGAAAGTGGAACAGTAACTGTCCAGAAGCTTTTAAAGGGCCTGCACCCCAGGTCTGCTGCAGCTTCTAATAAACTCATATCCATTTTTTCAAGATTTGCGTACAAAGGAAGAATCATAAAAGGCAGATAAGAGTAAATAATTCCAATATAAACTGCAAGATCAGTATTCATTATCATGAGTGGCTTTTCAATAATTCCAATGGACATTAAAGCTAAGTTTAATAAGCCTTCTGTCTTAAGAATTCCTATCCATGCATAAACTCTTATTAAGAAAGAAGTCCAAAAAGGAAGAATAACAAGCATTAGCAATATTCCTCTCCATCGGGTGGGAGCTCTTGCGACGCTGTAGGCTATTGAGTATCCTATTATTAGAGTTAGTATTGTTGAGATAAAGGCAATTTTTAAACTTGAAAGATAAGCTTTAATATACAAAGAATCACTAAAAAGAAATAAATAGTTATCAAAGCTTGCTTTAATTGAAGGTAGCCATGAATCTCCCCAAATAAGAAGGGGTGAGTAGGGTGGCCTTGCATAAATTGTTTCTGCAAAGCTAATTTTTAAAACATAGATAAAAGGCAGTAAAAAAAGCAAAAGCAGCCAAATATATGGAATTGCAATTACAGCATTTCTTCCATTAAAGATACTTTTAAAAAAGTTTGGATTTGTTTGCATAAGCTTCACAGGAAGCTAAGAAAGAAGAACCACAGCAGAATGAGGGGCCCACTGAAGATAAACTTCATCATCCCATGTTAAATGATGCTCTTTAGTTCTCTCACGATTTGCACGTATTGCTTTTAGGATTCTTCCATTATCTAGTTTGACGTGGTAAGTTGAAAAGCTTCCTCCATAGGCAATATCTTCAATCGTTCCTTTTAATATATTGTGATCATCAGATGGTGCTACTTTAGATATTTCAAGTTTTTCTGGCCTTATAGCAAACCACATTTCATCTTCAACTGAAGCGCCAACATCTTGGGTTGCATACACAATTGAATTTGAATCTTCAGAAAATAATTGAGTTCCAACTTTATTTTGACCTTTATAGATTCCTTTTAATATATTAACGTCACCTATAAAATCAGCAACATCCTTGTTGATTGGCGCCTCATAGATTTCTGCTGGAGTCGCAACTTGAACTAAATTTCCAGAATCCATAACGCCAATCCTGCTTGAAACGGTCATGGCTTCTTCTTGGTCATGGGTAACAATAACAAAAGTTACCTCTAGTTTTTCTTGAATATCCATTAGTTCAAATTGAGTTTGTTCTCTCAATCTTTTATCAAGTGCCCCTAAAGGCTCATCTAGAAGAAGTAGTTTAGGACGTTTTGCTAGGCTTCTCGCAAGAGCGACTCTTTGGCTTTGACCTCCAGAAAGTTGATTAGGCTTGCGATTAGCAAAGTCAGTAAGTTCAACCAGTTCGAGCATTTCTTCTACTCTTTGATCAATCTCATTAGAGGGAAGATTATCTTGCTTTAAGCCAAAGGCAATATTTTTTTCAACAGTCATATGTGGGAAAAGGGCGTAGGACTGGAACATCATATTAATTGGTCTTAGGTGAGGTGGTATTTCAGATATATCTTCTCCGTCCAAGAGGATTTTTCCATGAGTAATTTTTTCAAAGCCTGCAAGCATTCTTAGGAGCGTTGTTTTTCCACAACCAGAAGGCCCTAGTAGAGAAAAAAATTCATTTTTGTAGATATCTAAAGTTAAATTATCAATTGCTGTAAATTCACCAAACCGCTTGGTGACATTTTGAATTTGGATGTATGGCTTCTGACTTGAATCAAGCCAAGGGCTGAATTGAATATTTTCAGACATAGAATTATTATTAATAAAAAACCTTCATGACGCAAAGCGCCATGAAGGTAATAGTAGTCTAAAGTTACTGACCTGTTGTGACTTTAGTCCAAGTACGTGTTACCACTCTTTGAGATTTAGAGTCATATGTTGGGCTAATGTATAAACCTTCCATAACTTCAGGCGTTGGGTATACGGCAGGATCATTTAGAAGATCTTCCTCTAGAAGGGGCTGAGAAGCTAAATTACCATTGGCATACCAAACATAGTTTGTTGCAGTAGCAATTTGTTCAGGATCCATTATCCAGTTAATATACTTATGTGCATTATCCGCATTAGGAGCATCATCTGGAATTGCTAATTGATCAAACCACATTAGAGCGCCTTCATCAGGAATTGAATAAACAATTTCTACGCCATTTTCTGCATCCAATGCTGCATATTGAGCCATAAATATATCACCAGACCAACCAACAACTAAGCATATATCTCCATTTGCAAGAGCATCAATGTACTGAGAAGAGTGAAATTTTTGAATGTATGGACGAACTTTAGTCAACACAGCTTCCGCTTTAGCAATAACATCTGAGTCAGTACTTCTAGGGTCTTCACCTAAATAAGCAAGTGCTGCTGGAATTATTTCAGTTGGCGCATTCAAAAGATGAACGCCGCAATCGGCAAATTTTGAAACAACATCTGGATCAAAGACCATAGCAAGAGAGGTTGTAGGCGCATTTTCCATCCTTTCATTAATCAAGCCTTCGTTATAACCGATGCCTGTTGTTCCCCACATATAGTTAACTGAGTAGTCATTTAGTGGGCCAAATTGTGCGACTTGTTCTTCAATGTCACTCCACATATTTCCAATGTTTGATAATTTTGATTTATCCAATTTTTGGAAAACACCCGCTTCAATTTGACGTGCTAAGAAACTACTAGAAGGAACTACAACGTCATACCCAGAGCTTCCTGCAAGAAGTTTGGCTTCAAGAACTTCATTTGAATCAAACACGTCATAGACAACCTTAATACCTGTTGCAGCTGTAAAGTCTGTATTAACCTGCTCATCAATATAGTCTGACCAGTTAAGAACATTAACCACTTCTTCTGCAATTACAGCTTGAGCACTAAATGTTAACGCTCCAGCAATAAGTAGCTTATTTAATTTATTTTTCATTATTACTCTCCTATTATTTTATTTTTATTAACTGGATTATATTAAAGCTTATTCTTTAATATGCACCTTTCTTTTGAAATGACAGTTCAATCATATATTAAAGATGCCTTAAATATGAGTTATATTCAAAGTCAGTAATTGTACTTTCAAATCTTTTTATTTCAGATTCTTTAACGCATTGGTAAGATTTTTGAAATTTTTCACCAAAAAACTCTTTAACTATCGGTGATTCACTTGTTTTATGAACAGCCTCTCTCCAGGTTATTCCTAGGGCGGCTTCATGCTGTGCATGAGCGTTACCAATAGTTTCTGTATCAAGCGAGTTTTTATTTTTTATTCCCGACAAAACACTTGAAAGAATTGCTGCAAATACTAAGTAGGGATTAGAGTCTGCGCTTGGGAGCCTAAATTCTAAACGTGTTGCTTTTGAGGACGCTTCTGGCAATCTTACCAATGCAGTCCTATTTTCATTACCCCAACTTAATGTTGTTGGAGCGTGATCTGCATTATGAACTAAACGTCGATATGAGTTTGAGTGGGAGGCATAAAAAGAAAGAAAATCAGGGGCATTTTTTAAAAGGCCTGCAATTGAGTTAGCAAAGATACCTTGAGGCTGTTTATCTTTGTCTACTACAAAAACATTGTTACCATCTTTATCAATAATGCTAAGGTGTGCGTGCATGCCATTACCAGCTTCATCAGAAAAAGGTTTGGCCATAAAGGTGGCATTCATATTAAATTGGCGGGCACAGTTTTTAATTAAGCGTTTCATTAAAAAGGCTTGGTCGGCCATCAAGAGGGCGTCATCGTGATGAAGTAAATTAATTTCAAATTGACCAGGAGCGCACTCCTTGATTGCAGTCTCAGCAGGAATGCCTAAAGAGTGAGCGCTTTTTTCTACTAAAGCAAAGAAGCTTTCAAAGTCATCCATCTCATTTAAGTTAAGAAGCTGAACATCTTCATATCTTCTGTTAGTGCCTGGAATGATTGGCATTTGTGGATGGCCATTTTTTTGTAATTGTTTATCGACGAGATAAAATTCCATTTCAGGGGCAATAACTGGCTTTAAATTAAGTTTTTTATAACGCTCAAGAACTGAAGATAGAATATGCCTTGGGTCTGCATAAATTGCCTCTCCATCGGCATTTTCCATACTGACAAGGCACTGGGCTGTCTTACGAGCGCTCCATGGCGTAACTGATAGTGAGCTTTCAACAGGCCTGCATATTGCATCACCATCCCCTGACATCACCAGTCCAGTTCCCTTAGGGTTATCCCCCCAAACATCAAGAACATAGCTTGATATAGGCATTTTAAGACCTCCATCAAAAGCTTTAAGTAGAGTTTTTGGCGAGGCATATTTCCCTCTTGGGATGCCATTAAAATCTACATATATGAATTCAATTTTTTCTAAATCTGGATTATTCTTTAAAAATTCTTTAGCGATGTTAGTCATGTATTTAAAAGTTTGCTATTTAATTATTTGTAATATTTTTCTGATCAATTGGAATTTTTTTTTACTCATGATTCAAAAAAGTATTACACTATAACATTTAAAATTGCGTTGCAAGATAATTTCAATTTCTTGCGATTTAAAGTTAATAATTTATTAAGGAATTCCCATGACTATAAGCACATCTGCCCTTCAACAAAAAAATGCCAAGCATTTAATTCAATCGTTTAGTGATTTAAGTTATATGAAAAATCCAGAGGAAACTCATATTATTAGTCGTGCAGATGGCGTTTATATCTATGACAATGATGGTAAGAAAATTTTAGATAGTATGTCGGGACTTTGGTGTGTCAACATGGGCTATGGCCAACAATCAATTATTAAGGCTGTAAATGAACAAATGAAAGAACTTGTTTATTATAATAATTTCTTTGGATCTAGTCATCCCTCTGCTATTAAGTTATCTGAAATGATTGCGAATAAAACGCCAGAAGGGATGAATAAAATTTATTTTTGTGGTTCTGGATCTGAAGCAAATGACACTATTGTCAGGTTAGCAAGGCACTACTGGGACGCAAAAGGAAAGCCCTCTAAGTCTGTCATTATTAGTCGTAAAAATGCCTACCATGGCTCAACCATGGCTGGTGCTAGTTTGGGTGGAATGAGTGCAATGCATGCTCAAGGTGGTTTACCCATAGCGGATATTGAACATGTTGAACAGCCCTACTATTATGATGCTTGTGTCGAGGCAGGTGGAAAGATTGATGAGGATGAATTTGGAATTAAGATGGCTCAAAGCCTTGCTAAAAAAATTGATGAGTTAGGCGAAGATCGCGTTGCTGCATTTATTGCAGAGCCTGTTCAAGGCGCTGGAGGGGTAATTATTCCTCCAAAAACTTATTGGCCAGAGATTAGTAGAATTTGTAAAGAGAGAAACATCCTTTTAGTTGCAGATGAAGTAATATGTGGCTTTGGAAGGACTGGGGAATGGTTTGGCTCTGGACACTTTAATTTTAAGCCAGATTTAATGGCATTTGCAAAAGGAGTTACCTCTGGCTATCTTCCCGTTGGAGGTGTTGTTGTTCATGATGATATTGTGGAAGTATTAGCCTCAGCTAAGCAAGAGTTTAATCATGGCTATACCTACTCAGGACATCCAGCCTGCATGGCTGCAGCTATTGCTAACCTTGAGTTAATGGAGAGCACTAATATAATACATCAAGTCAAAAATAATACCGCCCCATACTTGGGAAGTAAGTGGAAGGATTTAGAGAATCATTCCTTGGTGGGTGAAGCTAGACAACTTGGAATGCTTGCAGCTATCGAAATTGTTGAAGATAAAGAAAATTGTAAGCGATTTGAGAATACTGGAGAGATTGTTGGAAAATGTCGTGATCTTTGTTATGAGAATGGCATAGTGATGAGGGCAATTAAAAATAAGATGGTTATTTCACCCCCTTTAATTTGTAATAATGAACATATTGATGAAATCATAGAGAAGGTTTGGAAGTGCCTTGATTTAACAGCTCAATCGATTAAATAATTTTTCACGTGCAATCTTATTATCAGGCTAGTAGAAATACAGAAATAGAACAGACATCATTAACTGAAGATGTTGTGGCTGATGTTTGCGTTATTGGTGGAGGATATACAGGGTTATCAACAGCTCTCTATCTGGCCAATGCAGGTGTTAAGGTTATTCTTATTGAATCCAATAAAATTGCATCTGGCGCATCTGGTGCTAACGGGGGACAAGTATCAGGTGGAATGCGTAGAGATCAATTTTATTTGGAAAAGGCTTTAGGGTTAGATTATGCTAAAGTTTTGTGGGAAATTGGAGAAAAATCAAAATATCACGCTAAAGAACTTATTGATAAATACCAAATTAAGTGTGACTATAAAAAAGGTATTGCACACCCTAATCATAAACAAAAATATTGTGATGAGTCAAAACAATATGTTGATCATATGAATGAGAACTATGATTATCATGATATTGAGTATTTGAGTGATAATGAAATGAGAGGTGTGACTGGCTCAAATACTTATTATGGAGGCAGTTATGACGAAGGTGAGGCTCATTGTCATCCACTTAATTATGCTCTTGGAATTGCAAAAGCTGCTATCTCAGCAGGAGCAAAGATTTTTGAAAATAGCCCTGCATTAAGTTATAAGGTTAATGATGACCATGTTAAGGTATTGACTAAGGATGGTTCCATAAAATCAGATCGGGTTGTTCTAGCTTGTAACGGTTACCTTGGTAACCTTGAAAAAAGCTTAACATCAAAAATACTGCCAATGAACAATTACATTGTTGCTACAGAGATACTAGATGACCAAACTATTAAAAAAATAAACCCAAAAGATATCGCCTTTGCTGACTCTAGGTTTGTTATTAACTATTTTCGATTGAGTGCTGATAAGCGCTTACTTTTTGGTGGTGGTGAAAATTATTCACAAGAACTTTCTAGTAATATTATCCCAATAGTTACCAGGCCCTTAGAAAAGATTTATCCATTTTTAAAGGGCATAAAAATTGATTATGCTTGGGGAGGAAAGCTTGCGATAACAATGAATCGCCTGCCATTTTTTACTACACTACACAAAGATAAAGTTATATCTGCTCAAGGCTATTCTGGCCAGGGTGTTGCCCTAGCAAGTTACTCTGGGAAATTAGTTTCTGAAAAAATTACTGGGAATGGTGAGACTTTTGATATTATGGCTAAGATCCCAAGGCAAAGTTTTCCTGGTGGAAGATTTCTGCGAAATCCAAGTATGAAGCTTGGTATGCTTTATTATTCGCTAATGGACAGATTGTAATAAGAGGCTAGTTTTTCAACATATAGGAAAAATTAATGAGTACTGATGATTTTGAAGATATAAAGACCGACCAAGCTTTCACTAAAAAAAGTCTCTATGGAAGAGATAATGAAATGACCTATGGCGGCGCTCTTAGTTTTTTAAGGCGTAAGTATACAAAGGACCTAAAGGGAGTTGATATTGCTGTAAGTGGTATCCCATTTGACGCTGCAACGAGCTTTCGTCCTGGTGCAAGGTTTGGCCCCAAAGCAATTAGAGAAGCCTCAGTTCAGCTTGCAGAATTATTGGCATTTCCAGATGGTATAGATCCCTTTAAAACTTTAGCAGTTACTGACTATGGCGACTGCGAATTGGACTACGGTTTTCATGGTGATGTGGTAACTCAAATCGAGGCTCATGCTAAAACTATATTAGATTCTGGCGCAGAGATGCTTACTTTTGGTGGTGATCATTTCGTAACCTATCCACTTCTAAGGGCCCACGCTGCAAAACATGGTCCAATTGCACTTGTTCATTTTGATGCGCATACAGATTCATGGCCTGATGAAGATGGAAGGCTTGATCATGGGACGATGTTTTCAAGAGCCATCAAAGAGAATTTAATTGATACTGAGCACTCTATACAAGTTGGAATAAGAACACATAATAGCAATACAAAAGGAGTAACTATTCTTCATGCACCTTGGGTTCATGAGAATGGAGTTAAAAAAGTAATTGAAAAGATAATTGAAGTTGTAAAAGATCGGCCTACATACCTTACATTTGATGTGGATGGTCTTGATCCAGCATATGCTCCTGGAACTGGAACACCTGTTGCTGGAGGTCTAACATCTGCCCAGGCATTAGGCATTATTAGGGGCTTAGATGGCTTAAATTTTATTGGAGCAGATGTTGTTGAAGTTGCTCCAGTTTATGACCATGCTGAAATTACTGCAATAGTTGCAGCGACTATTGCGCATGATTATTTAGTCATTAGAGCCAAACAAAAAATGAAGAAGAAGTAAAATTTTATTTTCTTAAAAATATGATGAAAATTGGAATATTGTTAGTTGGAAGAGCTCCAGAAGACTTGGTTAAAGAATATGGCACTTATGCAGAAATGCTTATTGCGCTTATTAATTCTGAGGAGAAAGTATTTGAATTCAAAACATTTAATATTCTAGATGCAGTATTTCCAAAAGATCATCTTGAGTGTGATGGGTGGATTGTTACTGGCTCACCGCACGGTGTTTATGAGGATCACTCTTGGATACCATTAATTAGCGTAATGATTAAAAATATTTATAAAGATAAACTTCCAATCTTTGGAGTCTGTTTTGGGCATCAACTAATTGCTCAAGCGCTTGGAGGGAATGTTGAAAAATCAATAAAAGGATGGGGCTTAGGACTTCATACTTATCAAATTAGCAATAAAACAGATTATATGAGTAATTTGTTGGAAGAGGTTACCTTAAACATTTGTCATCAAGATCAGGTTCTGCAAGCGCCAGAGGGCGCTACTGTTTATGCAAAATCTGATTTTTGTGAAAATGCTGGTTTTTATATAAAAAATAAAGTTCTTACAATGCAAGCACATCCAGAATTTTTGGTCAATTTTATAAAGGATCTTCTGTCAGCTAGAAGAGATATAACAATACCAAAGGAATTTGTAGATCCTGCATTAATTAAGCTTGAAGCTAGACCTGAAAGTGTTCAGTCAATTCAGTTCGCTGAAACTATAAGGCAGTTTTTTAAATTAAGCTAGCTTGTTATAAGCCTGGGTCGCTTTATCCGTAATATATTTTCCAATTGGGATAGCTGACGTTGCTGCAGGTGATGGTGCGTTGCATACGTGGATTGATCGCCTACTCTCAACAAATAAAAAGTCATGAACCAGTGTTCCATCATCTAAAACTGCCTGCGCTCTAATTCCTGCAGGATAGGATTGCAGGTCATTAAGTTTTATCAGAGGACTGTATTTTTGCACCTCCTTTAAATAACCTTTCTTAAAGATTGAGTTTTTCATTTCATATAAACCCGATTTAAAGTTCTTCATAAGTACCTTATGAAAGCCTTTAAATGTTAATAACTGAAAACTATCCTTAAGGCTGAAATTAAACTGACTATAACCCTCACGCTTAAATCCTAGGACTGCATTTGGCCCAACAGTTATACTTCCATCAATCATTTTAGTTAAATGAACCCCTAGGAAAGGAAGGCTTGGATCAGGTATTGGGTAGATCAAATGCTTAACGAGATTGTTATGTTTCTCAGGAAGCTTGAAGTACTCTCCTCTAAAAGGAACAATTTGAAAGTTAATTTTAATTTTAAGAAGTTTTGCTATTCTGTCAGCCATTAAACCGGCACAGCAAACAAGATATCTAGAGCTGAATATTTCATTTGAAGTTATAATTTGAATTTTATCTTCGTCTTCCTTAAGATTAATTATTTTAGTATTAAGAAGAAACCTTCCACCTAATGACTCAAATTGCTGTGACATTTTCTCTGTAATTAATTTATAGTTAACGATTCCAGTTGACTTAACTAAAAGCGCACCAATACCAGAGATATTTGGCTCAATTTCATTTAATGTTTTTTTATTTAAAATTTCAACTTCAATATCATTCGATTTGCACCGTTCATAAAGCTCTTTCATCCGCCTTAATTCAATATCATTTGTGGCTACTAGTAATTTACCGCACTGTTGGTATGGAATTTGATGAAGTGAGCAGAAATTGATTGTTTCCTTTAATCCTTCTCTGCAAAATTTTGCCTTTAAGCTGCCAGGCTCATAATAAACTCCAGCATGAATGACGCCACTATTGTGTCCCGTTTGGTGTTGAGCAAAAGATCTTTCTTTTTCAATTAGCAGGATGCGTTTATCAGGGTGTTTTGTAATAAGTGATAGTGCCGTTGAAACGCCAACAATACCTCCTCCTAAAACAACATAGTCGAACATTAATTCTTTCTTCATTTGAACAAGTATATTAAAAAGAAATTATTTATCATTATCGCCAGTATTTTCAACAAAAACACCTCTTTGACGAAGAAGTTCCCTATGAAGATTTTTTTTTGCTATAAATTTATCTCTTCCATGAAGCCAGCAATAATTATTAATAATAAGCATACTTCCTTCGGGTAATTTTACATTTGAAGTGTTCGTCTCTTTTTCGAGTGACTCTCCCATTTCATATAAATAAAGTCCTTGCTCAATATTCAAAGGTTCAACGAATTGATCAATAAAAGACATAATTGGCTTTCCATCATTCATCTCCTCTAAAAAGATTGGATGTGACGTTTTATAACTTATATTTTTACTAGAGGGCGATCCCCATTGAAGATTTTCTTTTGCTAACGGATGATGATAAAATTTATCCAAATCCTGCCAGTCATCAACATGAAGGAGAAGTGAGTCGCCACCTTCGACATCAACTTCAAGAATTTTTTGCATGATTACCCAGTCAGTGGTCTCTTCAACATAAGTACCATCATTGTGGAGTTCCATTCTGCGATGGGCTTGACGGAGGTAGCTGTCACTATTGTCTTCATTTTTAACACTAAATCTAGCATAAAACTTACCTGACATTGAATCAAGGTTTGGAATACCTATAAGATGAGAAATTGCCGTAGATAGTAGAACATTAAAATCTATAAACTCTATTCCATTTAGAGTTGAGTTATTTAATAACTCGCATTCCAGTAATATTGCTCCAGTGGATCGATTTTTAAGAGTTTTTAATAGAAATTTACCTAAAGTATCATCAGTTAGCTTGTTTAGACAATCTGCAAGATAAAACCTTATAAATGGTTTATATTCAATAGATTGAACATTATGATCAACTATTTTCTTAGAAAACTTTTCTACAGTATTTTTTGATAACGTAAGAACCTGAACTCTTGAGTTATTTTTATGCTGGCTTAATTCAAAACCAACATTTAAGATTTTTTTTGAATTCATAACAGTTTATTAAGTATTTTATATAATGTCGACATTATTTAATTATAACTACATTTTTAAATGATTCAAGCTATACTGGAGTTAAACTATATAAAAAAGTAGAAAATGGATACTTCTAAGC
This sequence comes from uncultured Candidatus Thioglobus sp., assembly GCA_905612405.1. Lineage (GTDB taxonomy): Bacteria > Pseudomonadota > Gammaproteobacteria > PS1 > Pseudothioglobaceae > Pseudothioglobus. The sequence continues at coordinate 9,879 of CAJQRX010000018.1, read as the reverse complement.
AAAATACAGCCTCTCAAATTCTTGATACATTAACTAATGATATTATTCAGGGTGAGTTCTTACCCGGTGAAAAATTACAAATTAAAACTTTAAAAGACCGCTATAAAGTTGGAACAAGTCCAATAAGAGAAGCACTATCACAACTAATTGCAAAGGATTTAGTTGTGTCAGAAAACCAAAAAGGCTTTTATGTTAGTAATATATCTATTGATGATTTAACTGACATATATCAGGCAAGATCAAAAATAGAAGGCCTATGTCTAGATATGGCTATAAAAAAAGGTGATGATTTTTGGGAATCAAAAATAATTGCAGCTTCTCATTTATTAGCTAAATACAGTAAATCTGAAAATATTGATATGAGCGAATGGCAAAATCGACATTTTTCATTTCATGAAGCATTAGTTTCTGGTTGTGACTCACCAAGACTATTTCAGATAAGACAATCACTTTATGAAAAATCTACTCGATATCGAAATCTTTGGCTTCAAGAAAACGTTACTAACTATGAAGCACTACAAGCAAATCAGAACGAGCATGTTGCGCTAATGGTATTGGTGCTTGAAAGAGATTCCATATCTGCTCAAAAGCTTATAGAGGAGCACATAATGACACCGGTCGAGATGATAAAGAAAAACCTGCCTTAATAAAGCTTGATGGCAGTAAACTGCAGAGGTCGAGAAAGTTTCGTAGGAATGCTATGTTCATTATCAAATAGAATTGGTGCAAGTGCTTTTAACATGTCTTCATAGACAGCTCTTTTAAAGTCAATCACTTCATCGACGGGTTTCCAGTAGTCAACCCACTTCCAGTCATCAAACTCAATATCATGGTGTGAATCAAGAGTGATATTGTCATCACCAGATTTAAGCTTTAATAGGAACCAAACCTGTTTCTGGCCAATACAGGTCGGTTTTTGACGACGCCTAATGTGCTCAATAGGTAGATCATAACGAAGCCATTTAGGAGTTTTAGCTAAAAGAGTTACATGGTCTGGATTAAGACCAACCTCTTCTTCAAGCTCTCTATAAAGAGCATCTAGCTCAGTTTCATCTGTGTCAATTCCACCCTGAGGAAGTTGCCATGCATCTTGTTTAAAGCGCTTTGCTAGAAGTATCTGCCTTTTTTCATTAGTAATTACAATACCGACATTTGGGCGATATCCATCGCTATCTATCACTAGTCATCGCCAGAAAACACACCTAATAGGTGAAGAAGGCTTAAGAATAGGTTGTAAATAGAAATATATAGAGTAACCGTTGCCATGATGTAGTTTGTTTCTCCGCCATGAATAATATTGCTTGTTTCATATAATATAAGACCACTCATTAGTAATATGAATGCAGATGAAACTGCAAGAGATAAAGCAGGCATTTGGAAAAAGTATGCTGCTATACCCGCTAAAAATGCAACTACTATTCCAGCAGTTAGGAAGCCAGACATGAAGCTAAAGTCTTTTTGAGATGTAATAGCATAGAAAGAAAGCGATAAAAAGATAACCGCAGTTCCTGTCATTGCCATTCCAACTAGCTCTGCACCATTTGACAAAACAGATGTATAGATATTAACAATTGGTCCAAGTGTTAGCCCCATAAAACCAGTTAATGCAAAGACAGCTAAAATTCCAAAAGCTGAATTTCTAAGTTTTGTTACCAAAAAGAGGAGGCCAAAATAGCAACCTAATGTAATCCATATCCCAAAGGGCGGTAGTCCCATAGTTTTTGACATAAATGCCATTAACCCACTAAAAAGAAGCGTTGCTGATAAAAGTTGATACGTATTTCTTAGTGTCCGATTTATTACAATCGCACTTGAAGTTGTCTGAACATTTGTAGGCATAATTAAATAGTGAAGTAAAAGTGTAAAATATAGTCAATTTTGGTCGAAAACACAAGGTTTTCATGAAACTTATTTTAGGGTTAGGAATTACAGGACTATCTGTAGCTCGTTTTTTCTTTAAAAATGATATCTCATTTCGCATTGCTGATACTCGTCAAGAGCCTCCTATGCTTGAAATAAGTAAAAAAGAGGGCCTACTTAATGATGCTTATTTTGGAGATTGGAATGAAAATCTCTTGATTGGTATTTCTGAAGTAATTATTAGTCCAGGTATCGCTGAGTCCGAAGATATTGTAATTTGGATGCGCAATAAAAATATTTCCATAATTAGTGATATAGAATTATTTGGTCGATATGCTATGTCACCAATTATTGGCATTACTGGCTCAAATGGAAAATCAACCGTAACTCAATTATTAGGTGAGATGGCACTTGCTGATGGGAAAAATGCTGTTATTTGTGGAAATATTGGCAAGCCTGTAATGGACAGTTTAAGTGATGAAGCCGAACTCTATGTTGTTGAGCTTTCAAGTTATCAATTAGATTACACCAATAAACTTTCTTTATTAACTGGCGTAATTACAAATATAACTCCTGATCACCTGGATAGGTACTCTAGCTTTAGTGAGTATATTTCCTCTAAGCTTTCTATATACAAGTATTGCCAATTCTCTACTGTAAATCTAGATGTAGATTTGGCTAATGGCGTAGATGGAGATAACTATTATGGAATTGAATCAACTAACTTAAGATGTGACTTTATTGCTAAGCAAAATGGTAACACCTATGAAGTTTTTCATAAAGGCAATCGTCTAATTACAAGTGATGACTTGAAGGTTGTTGGAAGACATAATATAGAAAATCTATTGGCGGCCTTAACGTTAGGCTATCGTTTTGGATTATCCTTAAAAGTAATGACTCAGGCTGCAATTGACTTTAAAGGGTTGGAGCATAGATTGGAATTTGTTTCAACAATAAATGATATAGATTACTACAACGATTCAAAATCAACCAACGCAATTTCTACCATAACTGCCATTAATGCTCTTTTTGAAAAATACAATAACTTAATATTAATTGCTGGCGGAATATCCAAAAAAGAAGACTATTCAGAGTTTTTCAAATTAATAAATCAAAAAGTTAGAGTAGTTGTTTTAATTGGAGAATGCAGAGATGATTTTCTAAAGCAAATTACTTCCCCTCATGTTGAAGTTGCAGATTCAATGAAAAAGGCGGTATCGATGGCTACTTCAATGGCAGAAGGTGGGGCAGTACTTCTTTCGCCTGGATGCGCAAGTTTTGATATGTTTATTGATTTTAATAATCGCGGAGAGGCTTTTAAGCGCTTTGTTTTTGAAGAAACTTGAGCACTTTTTCAATCTCTATTTGATTTAATGTAAGAGCTTTGTCTTCATCCCTTAGCCATGTGCATTGACGTTTACATAATTGCCTAGTAGCAATGATTGCTTTTTCAATCATTTCTTGTTTGCTGTAATTTCCTTCAAAATAATTCCATGCTTGCCTATAACCAACGCATCTCATAGAGGCTAGGTTTAAATTTAGTTTTGCATTTTTTCTGAGTGTTTCTACTTCATCAAGAAATCCATCTTTAATCATTTTTATAAAGCGCTGCTCAATTCTTTGATGAAGCATAGCTCTATCAGGCATGAGTACAATTTTTTTAATATTAAGATCGAGCTTATTCTGGTTTTTTTTGCCCTGAAGCTTGCTTAATGCTTCTCCAGAAAGATGAAAAACCTCAAGCGCCCTGGTAACTCTTTGAGAATCATTGGAGTGAATGCGTGCTGCTGATTGAGGGTCAATTTCTACTAATTTTGAATGAAGTTTTTCACTGCCTTCACTTCTTAAAAGATCATTAAAGTACTTGCGAGATTCATCAGTAGACGAAGGAAGTTTGGATAAACCATGCTCTAAAGCATTAAAGTAAAAAGAAGTGCCCCCAACTAGAATAGGTAATTTACCTTCTGCTAATGCTGACTTAATATGTTCTTTTGCCAATGATATAAACTCAGTTACTGAAAAGCTATCATCAGGCTCACAAATATCAACTAATTCATGAGGGTGAGATTTAAGAATCTCCTTGCTAGGCTTTGCAGTTCCAATATCCATACCACGATATATTAAAGCTGAATCAACACTTATTAATTTTGATTTAATGTGCTTACTTATTTCTATAGCTAATTCAGTCTTTCCAGAGGCTGTTGGTCCCATCAAAAAAACTACGAAATTGGTTGGCTTAATTGCCATAATAATAGTAAGTTCATAACTATAAGACCTACATTATAATGGCACCTTTATATTTTTATCTCCAAAAACTATGTTTACAGTTTTAAATCAAGTTAGTGGTAAATCATTTAAGTGTGGAGGTGAAGAATCTGTTTTAGATGGTGCTCTTTCTAACGGCTTTAATTTTCCATATGGATGTCAAAATGGTTTTTGTGGCCAGTGTAAAGCAGTTATTCTTAATGGAGATATTGACTACGATGGAGAGGTTCCATCAGTTTTAAGTAGTGATGATATTGATTCAAATATGGCATTACTATGTCAATGTAAAGCAAAGAGTGATTTATATATTGCAGTGGATGAGCTCGATTCTCTGGCAACTATTGAAGTTCGCACTATGCCTTGTCGTGTGGAACAAATTAATCATTTGAATCATGATGTAATTCAACTAATATTAAAGATACCTGGTGCTCAATCACTTCAGTATTTGGCAGGGCAGTACCTCGACTTAGAGCACTCAGATTTCGAATCAAGATATTACTCTATCGCTAATGCGCCAACTAACTCAAATTTAATTGAGCTTCATATTCGATTAGTCGATGATGGGAAGCTTACTAATTTCATCTTTAATTCGTTAACTGTTAAAACAATTTTAAGAATTGAAGGTCCAAAAGGAAGCTTCTTTCTAAGAGAGGAAAGCGAATGTCCAATGATCTTTATTGCTGGTGGTACAGGATTTGGCCCAGTTAAGGCCATAATAGAGCATCTTATCAATATAGGCTCTAACAGAAAAGTATATTTATACTGGGGAGTAAGGAGTGAGGTTGATTTGTATTCGAGCCTTCCATCTGAATGGAGTGAAAAATATCCCAATATCTCTTTTGTTCCAGTATTATCAGAGGCAAATGAGGCTTGGAATGGAAATAAAGGTTATGTTCATGACTCGGTTGTTAAAGATTTTGAAGATTTAACAGATTTTGAAGTCTATGCATGTGGTCCACCTGTAATGGTTAATGCTGCAGCCAAAAGTTGTCTTGAGCTTAAACTTGTTAAAGAGAATTTCTTTTCTGATTCTTTTGAATACGCAAATGTGAGTAATGTCGATGTCTAATATGGAAAATCATTTAAAAAGTCAACTTGATTTAGCTTTGAGTCCAGAATATTGCGAAGTTAATAATGAGTCTAGTCAACATTCAGGGCCAGCTACTGAGTCGCACTTTAAAATTGTAGTCGTAAGCGCAACTTTTGATGAAATGAGACTTATTGATCGGCATCGTTTTATCAATAAACTTTTTGCTGAAGAGTTGAAGCATATTCATGCTTTAGCAATGCATACCTATAGCCCTAAAGAGTGGCAGAAGCGTCAGATTGCACCTAATTCACCTGAATGCTCAAGTAAGAAATAGAAGTGAGATTTGTTCTTTTATTAATCTTTTTGATTCTTTCTGGTTGCCAAGGCATAGTTGATAAAAATCAAACTTTAGCCAGTCTAAAAATTAAGCCAGAAAATTCCGTTCAATACTCACAAGAGTCCGACTTATGGCAAGTTATTGCAGATCGTCAGGAAATTAAAATTGTTTCTAATTCAAGGATTCAAAGTCGTATTAACTGGATAAGTAATCATCCAGAATATCTATCTTTAATTTCAAAAAGAGCAGAGCCCTTTCTATACCTTGTTGTTTCTGAACTAGAAAAGCAGGATATTCCAATTGAAATTGCTTTATTGCCTATTGTTGAATCAGATTATTATCCATTTTCATACTCTCATGGAACAGCAGTAGGGTTGTGGCAATTTATACCTTCTACTGGGAGAATGTATGGTCTAGAAGAAGACTGGTGGCATGCAGATAGAAGAGATGTGCTTGCCTCAACCAAAGCTGCTGCTAATTATTTAAAAGACCTAAATGTAATGTTTAAAGGAGATTGGCTTTTGTCTATTGCTGCTTATAACGCAGGTCCAGGACGAGTTCAAAAAGCAATTGATGCAAACATTAAGCTTGGAAAAAAGACGGATTTTTGGAGCTTAAATTTACCAAAAGAAACTGAAAAATATGTTCCTAAACTCCTTGCATTAGGTCAAGTAATCAAAGATCCTTCTCGCTATAATCAAAAACTGCTTAAGATTGATAATAAGCCTTTTTTAAAATCAATTGAACTAGATTCACAGTTTGATTTAGCGCTTATTTCTCAGTGGACTGGGTTAAGTATTGATCAGATTTATAAATATAATCCTGGATTAAAGAGATGGGCAACTCCTGAATCACTCCCATACATAATATTGCTGCCTAAACAAGTTGTTAATAGCTTCAATGATAATTTATTAAAGCAGGGACAAAGACCAAAAATTAGCTGGACTCGTTATAAAATAAAGCCAGGAGATAGTCTAAGTCTTATTGCTCAAAGTTACAATACAACAATTGATCAGATAAAGAGTGTTAATGGGCTCGATAATGACACTATAAGGACTGACAAATATTTAATTGTTCCTTTAGCTCAAAAAGAAGAAGGATACTACTCTTTATCAGAAAATCAACGAGAAAAAAGTAGATTAAATACTCAAAAAAATTCAGAAAAAACTATTTATAAAGTTGTTGCTGGAGATAGTCTATGGAAAATTTCTACTAAGTTTAATACAACAATTAATAATCTTGTAAGATGGAATCAAATTATTCCATCTGACTCTTTGTCTATTGGAAAAGAATTAGTCATTTTAAGTGATAAAAAAAATAAGATAGAGTTAGCTAAAATAATGAATACTGGAATTGACATTGATAGAAATATTTTTTACACGGTAAAAGAGGGTGACAACCTTTCAAGGATTGCTCAAAAATATAAAGTTAAAGTTTTAGATATTAGAACTTGGAACGATTTAAGTGAAGGATATATTTTGCAACCAGGTGACAAATTAACCATTACAATTAAAGTAGTCAATTCAAATTTATCATGAAAACAATACCAATACAAAAGATTATTTTAGCTACTTTAGCATTTGCTTTTTCTAATTGGAAAAAGTTATTAGAGTCGAGTATTTTTCCATTCCTTATGGCGTTTCCATTAATAACTATTTTTAGTGAGTATGTTGATATTATGAACCAATTATTAAATGGAGGGGAAGTCCAATTTAATTTTCAAAACTTGCTTTATCCATTACTATTTATTTATGGGTATATGGCACTTTTAATAAACATATATCGAATAGCGGTTAAGGGAAATAACTCTATTGTAAGGTTTGGAATTGTTTTGCCAAATCGAAGATTAGGTCGTTTTTTTCTTATAACTCTTCTATTATCTATTGCAGAATTTCCAAGTTTTATTTTTAATGGTTTAGAGCCCTTCATTTATTTCCTTCTTATTCCAATTTCGCTTAACTTGGTATCAATAGCGAATGATATTCCCTATAAAAAAATAAAACTATCAATTGGTGTTTGGGGAAATATTTTTCTGGTTAATTTTGGACTGCTATACATAATATTACAATTATTATTATGGTTTGGTGTTGGTAATTTTGTCTTGTTAGGCTTTAATCTTTTGTCCGTATATTGGATGGCGATCAGCCTTGCTCTGTCTTACAAAGTTATAATGGCGAATAGCTCAACGCAAACCCATTAGGGTATCTCATATCAAAAATACCTCTAGTTCTAATTTTTTCAAACTTTTTTAGCTTATCAAAAGATTGAACAAATAACTTGAGGCGATCATTTTGTCTTTGATAGCCTAAAATAATCTTTATATTGTTATCTAAGGTTAATTCATCAATAGAAGTTCTTTCAAAAAGAGAAATCTTAACTGGCTCTAGGATTGATTGGTACATAATAAAGTCAGAATAAAATTGTTTAACTTCTTTTTCAGGCACTATTGCTATAGGTTTTTCTGAGTTAATTGTTAAATTTGGTTTAAATAAAATTCCCTTAGATGAGATGTAGCCCTCAGTTCCATAGCGCATTGCAATATCATGCCTCTCTAATACAACTCGAATTTTGTTCCAAAATATCCTTTCAACCTCTACACTTGAAATCCAAGGATGCTTTTCTAGTTTATTTTTAATTTCTGAGAGGTTAACTAAATACTTATTATTAAGAAGTGGCTTAATTAATTCATCATACTCATAAGTCTGAGTTTGTAATTCGCCCTTAGTTTCCCAAGAAAAACTTGGCTTAAGTAGGGATGAGTTTTCAACAAGATATATTAAGTAAGCAATTAAAAGTGTTAAAAGTAAATAGAAAACTGATTTAAATATTTTATTTAAAAAATATTTAAAAGGTTTTTTTTGTTTTTTTACGTAATTTTTTCTTTGTCTAGCCATTAAGGATTTTAATTACTAATTCTTCAAAACTTAAGCCTGAGGCTTTAGCTGCAATTGGAACAAGTGAATGAGATGTCATTCCTGGCACTGTATTTATTTCTAATAGGTATGGGTTCTTATTATTATCAAGAATAAAATCTACCCTACCCCAGCTTGATGCTCCAGTTAAATTAAAAGCCTTTAATGCTATCATTTGGATCTTTTTTTCTTGCTCTATAGTTAAACCTGAGGGGCAAATGTATTCGGTTTTATTACTATCATATTTTGAGTGATAATCATAAATATCATTTTCTGAAATAATTTTTATGCTTGGGAGTGTTTTGTTATCTAATATTGCAACAGTATATTCATCACCTTCAACCCATTGCTCTATTAATGCCTCATCATTATAGTACCAGGCATTTTTAAGGGCGTCATCAAGTTCATTTTTATTTTTAACCTTTGTAATGCCAAGACTAGACCCTTCTAAAGTTGGTTTTACAGCCCATGGAAGAGGAAAATCTATTGAGTCTAAATTCTGTCCTTTTAAGGCAACAATTGATCGAGATAGGGGCAAGCTATGCTTATCCCATAAGTCTTTAGTGGTAGCTTTATTCATGCATAGATTTGATGCTAGAGCACTCGATCCAGTAAAAGGAATACCTTTTTTCATAAGTTCGGATTGAATGTAGCCATCTTCTCCACCTCTGCCGTGCAGGACTATAAATGCTTTATCAAATTCTTTTTCCCAAAGAGTTTCAAGATTTTCGTGATTAAGATCAAACGAAAAACAGTCTATATTGCTTTTAATCAGGGCCTGGTAAACTGCCTTACCACTTAGTAGTGATATCTTTCTTTCAGCTGAATAGCCTCCCATTAATACAGCAATCATATGATTATTATTTCAGTTTCAAGTTCAATATTATGTTTATCCTTTATTACACTTTGAATGTGAGTAATTAAATTTTCAATATCTGAAGCGCTTGCATTATTCTGATTAATAATATAGTTTGCATGCATTTCTGAAATACAAGCCCCCCCAATGCAAAAACCTTTAAGCCCACTTGATTCAATTAATTTAGCTGCGTAATGATCTTTGGGATTCTTAAAAACGCTCCCACAACTTGCTAATCCGATTGGTTGAGTTGAGTTTCTTTTATGAAGTAGATCTTGAACATTGTCATTGGGCTGTTTTAAATTAAAGTCAAAAAGAGAGCTAATAAAAACTTCATCACTAAATTTATGAAGAGTAGAGCGATAAGAAATTTCATAATCTTTGGGAAATCTTTCTTGAATCTCTCCAGATAAATTTATGGTTTTGACTGAATGAACATATTGCCATATTTCAGAGCCAAATGCGCCTGCATTCATAGCAAGGGCACCGCCTACACTTCCTGGAATAGCACTAAGAAATTCTGCTCCAAATTTTAAATTTGCTTGTGAAAATCTTGATAATTTGGCGAGAGAAGTCCCTGCCCCTGACTCGATTAATCCATTTGAAATAGTAAGGTCTT
>CAJQRX010000017.1 GCA_905612405.1 uncultured Candidatus Thioglobus sp. | reverse complement strand
ATAATTCAGATCATTATGGTTTTCAGTTGAATCTTTAAGAATATTAGCAATTCTTTTATTGGATTCAATCAAACTCTTGGAATCAGCACTCTTAGTAAACTCATTAAGCGCCTCAACTCTCAAGTGGAAATCAAACGGTGAGTCTGGACTAACTGCTAAAACAGCTTCATAAACATTGCTATCAACGTTAGCATCTTTATAGTAGGCTTTTAGACGCTCCATCATAAATTTATAGATTAAATCAGAGGCGCCTCTATTAACCCCCTCTAAGTGCAAATCTAGAGAGACTTTAATTAATGATTTAAGGTTTAATTCTATTTTGGCCTCAAGCAGTATACGAAGCAATCCAAGAGCAAGTCTTCTCAGAGCATAGGGATCTTTTGAGCCTGTTGGCGGCTGTCCAATTCCATAGATACCAGTAATAGTATCCAGCTTATCTGCAATTGCAACTACGAGACCTTCATTTGTTGAGGGCAATGTATCACCTGAAAATCTAGGTTGATAGTGCTCACGAATAGCTACTGAAATAGCCTTTGATTCTCCATCATTAAGAGCATAATAACCACCCATAATCCCTTGTAAATCAGCAAATTCACCAACCATTTCGCTCAATAGATCAGACTTACATAAAAAGCCCGCTCGAGCAGATTCTTTAGGATCCAATCCAATCAATTCAGCAATATAAGAACTTAGATGCTCTATTCGTTTCACTTTTTGAGCCATGGAGCCAAGAGACTTCATAAATAAAACTTTGTCTAGGCCATCTATTCTCTGATCAAGCCTAACAGTCTTATCTTGATTCCAAAAAAACTCAGAGTCCGCTAATCTAGGATGAATAACCCTTTCATTACCTTCAATAACAACCCTTAAATTACTGGATTCAATGTTTGCAACAGAAATAAATAACGGCAACAAGACTCCCTTAATATCTACTAAATGAAAGTATTTTTGATGTGACTTCATTGCAGATATTAGAGCTTCATGAGGAACAGACAAGAATTTCTCGTCAAACTTTCCAGCAAAAGCTCTAGGGTACTCAACTAGTGCGCAAACCTCATCCAGCAAAGCTTCATCTATTACTACTTCAGCACTATTTTCCTTTGCTACAGATAACACCTGCTCACGGATAATCTCTTTACGTTTCTTAAAATCAACGATGATTTGAGCGCTTTCTGACATAACTGATTCGTATTCTTTCGCGTGAGAAAGTTCTATAGTAAGATTTTTTTGAAATCTTAAACCTTTAGTTATTCTTCCACTTTCAAGGCCCATTATTTTTGCTGGAACAATCTCTTTATCAAGCATCATAACTAGCCAATGAATAGGTCTGACAAAAGAGTAATCTGAATTGCCCCATTTCATTGCTCTTGTAATTGGAATATTTTTAATCGAGCTTTCTATGATTTTTGGTAATAGACTGCTGATATTTTGACCAGCCTTCTCTTTTGAATAAAAGTAATACTCTTTACCGCCTAATAATTTTTTTTCGAGCTTACTTAAATCAACCCCACAAGATTTAGCAAAACCTTTAATCGCCATTTCAGGAGATTCTGTTGAAGGGCCCTTTTTTTCAATAATTTGGTCTTTCTGTTTTCCTTGAAGTTCTGTAATCAATACTGCTAAGCGCCTTGGAGTAGCAAAAGAAACGACATTAGCTGAAGAAATATTAATCTTCTTAAGCTCATCAATGATATTATTTTTAAGAGACTCTGAAAGCTTTAATAAAAGCTTTGGTGGTAACTCCTCAGTACCCAATTCCAGTAAAAAATCATGTGTTTTCATTTTCAGTATTTAGATTAATTTACACTAAATATAAAAGAAAGTTCTTTATCAAAAACAGCGTCATCAGGTGCTGAAGGAAGAGGTGAGGCTTTATATACAGCTCTTCGAATTGAATTTACAAAAGATTCTCCTTCAGAACTTCCACCTACATTAGCATTTCTGACATCTACCGCTACCACTGTTCCATCTCTGTCTTGTACAACATAAACTTCAGCACTCCAATCATCCTCAGCAGCCTGATACCTCCAAAGAGATTTAACTCTAGCAGCTATATTGTTTACATAAGCAGACTTCAGAGTAGTGAGTTGATCTGCAATGATAATAGATCTTGCTGTATCTTGCTCATCTTGTACTTCTTGGGCAAGAGCTTGTCTATATTGAATTTCAGCCTCAGCCTCTTTGAGCGCTGCTATGTCTAGCTCCAATAGGTCTTTATTTTGCTGATCTTCTTCTAACTGTTTTGAGGCCTCTTTAACAAGTAGCTCAGCTTCTTTAGTTTTAGCCTCAGCAGTACTTTGTTTAACTTCAGCTTTTTTAATTTCAATTTCTAATGCAATACGTTTTGCTGCAGATTCTTTTAATTTTAGATCTTCAGCAATACGTTTTGCCTCAGATTTCTCAAATTCTTTAACAGCATTCTTGGCCTTAGTTTCTTCAGCTATTCTTTTTGACTCGGCCTCTTTTACAGTTGCAGTTGCTTCTTTTGCTAAAATTTCTGCTTCTTGAGTTTTAGCCTCTTCAGCTTTTCGTTTTATTTCAGCAAGTTTTGTTTTAACTTCCTCTTTCTTCCGTTTTGCTTCTGCAAGTTCAATCTTTTTAGAAGCCTCCTCAACAAGAATTTCAGCTTCTTTAGTCTTTGCCTCTTCAGCTATACGTTTCACTTCAGCTTTTTTAGCCTTATCCTGCTCAATTTTTGTCTTTGTTTCAGCATCTGCAATTATTTCATTAGCCTTACTCGCTAATATTTCTGCTTCTTTAGTTTTGGCCTCTTCTAACTCACGCTGAACTGTTGCCATTGCTTTTCTGGCTTTTTCTAATAAAGCATCTTGTTTCGCTTTTTTTAGATCTTCTTGGGCAGTCTCAGATCTCTCTTCTTCGTTTTTAAGCTTTTGTTGCTTTTGCTTCTCAACATCTTTTAACCGATCTTGCTCTGCTTCAATTATTTCCATATCAATCATCACTGCTTGAACTGGGGCAGAAGGCAAGATGTTGGAATTTTGCTCTGGAGGACTCCAACGCTCAACATTCGCGTAAAGTAATCCAAACAGAAGTGAGGCGTGCAAAATAACTGCAGCCCAAAATGCTATTGGATGTTTTTTAGATATCTTAATCATTGGCCGCATTATTGTATTAATGAGACCTAATAAAAATAAGACGAATTTTTTTAGGTATTTATATATTGAATTTGAGATTTTAATAATGAAATTTTTAAACCAAGAGGTTTTATCCTCTTCCAAGTCTGCTGACTTACTTTTGTCTTTTTCATTTGACGTTAAATCTTCTTTTTTAGATAATAACTTACTAAAAAACTGAGTAATTTTTTTAAAAAAATTCATAATTAGAATTCAATTAATTCGGGTTTTCGGTCATAAATCCGACCTTATCAATCTTGCCATACTGTTTTAATACAGCAATAATTTCAATAACTTTTTCATAAGCAACTTTTTTATCGCCTCTAACAAAAACCTGCATATCTGGATAAATCTCTTTTCGAGCAAGGATTTGGTTTATAGCTACATTTAAGGATACTGGTTCCAGATCTTCAATCGCATCCATTCCAGGACTAGTCATTGGATTTATAAAGTAGTTTCCATCTACATCAACTGAAATAATTGATGGCTGTTGGTCTTGATAATCAACAACGCCTGCAGGCGCACTTGGCAAATCAACTTCAACGCCTTGCTCAATGATAGGTGTCGTCATCATAAAGATAACTAAAAGGACCAGCATGACATCAATATAGGGAACAATATTGATATCTGCATGGATATCAGGCCTTGAACGCCTTGGAAGTTCTATCATTTTTGTCTCTGTAGGATTACAAAAATCTCTTCCACAAATGCGGTGTATTTATTACCAATTTCTTCAACATGCGAAACCAATCTATTGTATGCAATAGTTGCAGGTATTGCAGCAAAAAGTCCAAAAGCTGTAGCAATAAGAGCTTCCGCAATACCAGGTGCAACAATTGCTATTGTTGCCTGCTTAACTGATGCAAGACCAATAAATGAATGCATAATTCCCCAAACTGTACCAAAAAGACCAATATAAGGACTTGATGATGCAATCATTGCAAGAATAGACAGGCTTGAGTCAAGTCGGTCAATTTCATTACTCGCAGAGGTGTTCATTGATCTGTAAGCTCTTTCAGAGTTCATAATACGTAATTGGCTAGAAGTCGATTTACTGTAAGTAAACTCTTTGTATCCAGAGCCTAAAATATCTTCCATTGCTGTCCAATCAGAAGCTAAAGGAGGTAAATTTTTATATAAAACAGATAGATCACTTTCTCTTTCAAATTCTTGGTGAAAGTTTTCAATGTCATTGGATGCATCCATCAAAATCTTTTTCTTAGACATGATCACAGTCCAAGAGTAAATTGACATCAAGACCAAAATAATCATAACTAACTGAACAACGCGTCCAGCGCTAAATATTAGACCGATAATTGATAAGCTATTTTCTTCCATTTAGTTTCTCCAAGATTTCTTGCGGAAAAGCGCAAGGTTTTAAATTATTTTTTAATACAGAAACTACCTTTACTTCAGCGTTAAATAATACCGTATTTTTCTCTTTATTCATTATTTTCTGAGCAAAAATTAAGCTCGCATGCTTAACTAATTCAATACTAGTTTGAACTTCAATAGTGTCATCCAGGAAGGCCGGTAATAAATAATCTGCCTTCACAGACTTAACAACAAAGACAATCCCAGTCTCATTTGCAATAGTAGCTAGTTCAAAACCAAGCTCACGAAGATGCTCAGTCCTGCCCCTTTCAATATACTTTAAATAATTAGCGTAATAAACAACACCACCAGCATCTGTATCTTCATAGTAGACTCTAAAAGACAGACTACTCATTTACCATACAAATCTTGAGTATGACTAATACGAGCCTCTCCTAAATGAGAAAAAGCAAGGTCTGTCGCAATTCTTCCACGTGGCGTCCTCATTATAAAACCCTGTTGCAGAAGGTAAGGCTCAATCATATCTTCTAAAGTTGACCGCTCTTCACCAAGCGCAGTAGCTAGAGTATCTAGCCCTACAGGCCCGGCTGAAAACTTTGTAATGATTAAGCTAAGATAATCTCGATCGAGCTGCTCAAGCCCAGCCTCATCAACTTTTAATGTTTCAAGAGCTTCTTTTGCAATTTGTATGTTTATTATCCCATTTGTTTTTACGTCTGCAAAATCACGAACTCTTCTTAAAAGACGATTAGCTATTCTAGGTGTTCCTCTTGAGCGCTTTGCAATTTCCGCTGAGCCTTGTCCTTCTATTTCAATATTTAAAATTGCAGCAGACCTTTCTACTATCTCTTGAAGCTCTTTAACATTATAAAAAGTCAAACGATGAACTATTCCAAATCTATCCCTGAGAGGAGAAGTAAGCATTCCTGCCCTAGTAGTAGCTCCAATTAGAGTGAATGGAGGCAACTCCAGCTGGACTGAGTGCGCAGCAACACCCTCTCCTACTAAAATATCAAGTTTAAAATCCTCTAGCGCAGGATAAAGAATTTCCTCAACAACTGGATTAAGCCTATGAATTTCATCTATAAAAAGAATATCAAATGGCTCAAGTTTTGTAAGTATTGCAGCTAAATCTCCAGAGCGCTCCAGAACAGGGCCAGACGTTTGTTTAATTCCAGCGCCCATTTGATTAGCAATGACATTAGCAAGAGTTGTTTTACCTAATCCTGGAGGTCCATAAATCAAACAATGATCAAGAACATCTGAACGTGATTTTGCTGCCTGAATAAATAAAGTCATTTGTGATTTGACGTCTTCCTGACCAATATAATCTGCAAATGAATTTGGCCTAACTGAGGTAACTTTTAGATCCTCATTATTTTGACTTTCTCCGCCAACTAGACTGTCTTCTTCAATCATTTTTAATAATTTTATTTTTTAATTTATGGTCTTTATTTTAGACCAATAGATAGATAGATTTATTAATTATATAAAACTATCGCTTTATCTTTAACAGCTTTATCTTTTGATGGAATTGAATAGACAATGTATAATTAATGGATTAAATTATTTTCGTTTTTTTAAATGTCGAATATTGCAATACTGAGTGTAAACCATCAGATAGCCCCGGTAGAAATTAGGGAAAAAGTAGCCTTTGCTCAAGGCGAGCTTGCGCCCGCTATTTCTGCACTACTATCGCTTAAAGAAATTAAGGGCTGCGTTATCTTTTCTACCTGTAACAGGTCAGAAATTTATGTCTCCCATGATTCAAATAATATCCGTGATATTTTAATAAAATTTATAGCATCTAGTCATGGTGTTGATCATCACTCTTTAATTGATTATGTTTCTTATTATGAAGAAAATGAAGCTGTTCAGCACATATGCAATGTTGCTTGTGGTCTAGAATCTTTAGTTCTAGGTGAGCCTCAAATTTTTGGACAACTAAAAGACGCTTATCTGCTCTCAAAAAATGAAAGCGCTTTAGATAAAATTTTAGAAAAACTATTTCAACATGTCTTTAAAACTGCAAAAAAAGTTCGAACAGATACAAATATAGGCTCCTCACCAGTCTCAGTTGCTTATTGCGCAGTCAAGCTAAGTGAAAAAATATTTACAAACCTCTCAAGTCAAACGGTTTTGCTTATTGGCGCGGGAGAGATGATTGAACTTAGTGCTCAGCATCTTAGTAAAAGAGGCGTAAAGAATATGATTTTTGCAAACAGAACTATAGAAAATGCGCAGCCAATTGCAATTAAGCATAACGCAGAGGCAATTTCATTAAAAAGTCTGTCTGAAAATCTTCATAGGGCAGACATAGTTATTTCCTCTACATCAGCGCCCATCCCAATTATTGGAAAAGGTTTGATTGAAACAGTTCTTCATCAAAGAAAGCATAAGCCAATGCTACTTATTGATCTAGCCATTCCTAGAGATATTGAGCCAGAGGCAAATCAATTAGAAGATGTATTTCTTTATAGTGTGGATGATTTACAGCAAATTGCTAATAGTAATTTAGAAGAAAGACTAAAAGAAAAAGTTATTGCTAAGAAGATAATTAATGAGAAAAGTGTTGATTTTATCGAATGGGCAAATAATATTCCTAATGAAGAGTTAATAAAGAATCATAGAAGACAATCAAATCTGCTTAAGGATGAGCTATTACAAATTGCCTTAAGAAAACTTAAATCAGGCTCAAATCCTGACCTAGTAGTAGAGGAACTAGCAGATAAACTTACTAACAAATTACTACATAAAACTTTAGAGAATTTAAAAAAACCTAACAGTCTTAAAACTGATTCTCACGAAGTAGTCGAAAAAGATATAACAAAGTCCTCTAAGATCGACAGCTAATGAATCAATCAATTCTTACTAAATTAGAGCAATTATCCATGCGCCTTGAAGAAATCAATGCGATGCTCTCGGATCAATCTATTGCCTCTGATCAAAATAAATTTAGAGAACTTTCAATAGAGCACTCTCAATTAAGTCCAATAAATGACAAATACGTTAAATATTTATCGGTCATTGGTGATATTGATGCTGCAGAAGTACTTCTCAAAGAAGATGATCAAGAAATTAAAGAAATGGCTGAAGAGGAAATTGCCTCAGGTGGAAAAATTTTAGAACAACTAGAATTAGACCTTAAGAAATCACTTCTTCCAAAAGATCCGAACGACTCACGAAATATTATTATTGAAATTCGAGCAGGAACAGGAGGAGATGAGGCAAGTATTTTTTCAGGTGATTTATACAGAATGTATACTCGATATGTAGAAAAATCCAAATGGCAGCTTGAAATCTTAAGTTCTAATTTAGGTGAGCATGGTGGGTTTAAAGAAATCATTGCTCGAATAAGTGGTACAAATGTCTACTCAAAACTTAAATTTGAATCTGGTGCTCATCGCGTTCAAAGGGTTCCTGAAACTGAGTCACAAGGCAGAGTTCATACATCTGCTTGCACTGTAGCGGTAATGCCGGAAGTCTCTAGCATTGAAGAAGTTAATATCAATATGAATGATGTGAGGGTTGACACCTTTAGAGCTTCTGGAGCTGGAGGGCAGCATGTCAACAAAACTGATTCTGCCGTTCGCGTTACTCATATCCCTACTGGAACCGTTGTAGAATGCCAAGATGGCCGGTCCCAACATAAAAATAAGGCTCAAGCTATGTCAGTTCTAGCATCCAGAATTTTAGATGCTCAACAGCAAGAACAACAAAAAGAGCAAGCCTCTCAAAGAAAAGAACTAGTTGGAAGCGGTGATCGCTCTCAAAGAATTAGAACTTATAATTACCCTCAAGGAAGAGTTACTGACCATAGGATTAATTTAACCCTTTACAAGTTAAGTGAAGTCATGGAGGGTGATTTAGAGGCGATTATAGACCCACTAGTCATTGAACAGCAAACTAATCAATTAACGGCGCTCAACGAATCCCTTTAACTGCTTCTACTTGGAAGAAACTGAGCAATTAAAAAGAAAAAACCTAAGGTAATAACTATCGCTGGACCAGTTGCTAGATCGAATGCAATTGAAGAGTAGAGCCCTAATAAAACAGAAATAATTGATATTATCATTGAGCTAAAGATCATTGATATAGGTGAGTTTGAAAAAATACGAGCTATTGCAGGTGGAATAATTAGCAAAGAAGTAATTAGCAAAACGCCTACAATTTGAACCGAAACAGATACAGCAAGTGCTATTAAAAACATAAAAAGTAACTCATAAAAGGTTTTATTTACACCTTCAGCTTTGGCTAACTCTTCATTAAGTGTAAGTAATAATAGTTTTTTCCAATTAATGAATAAAAGAAAAATAACAATAATCATGACAGAAAATATCCAATAGATGTCCTGAGGAGTTATAGATAATATATCTCCAAAAAGATACGAAAAATAATCTGTATTTTGATCTCCAATAAAACCTAAAACCACTATACCCAGGGAGAGTGAAATATGTGAAAAGATACCCAGGATCGCATCACTAGACCAAAAATCTTTTTGCTGTAAAAAAACAATCAAAGTTGCAAATAATCCTCCAACAATCACTAAACCAAAATTAATGCCAAGTCCAGTTGCAAGTCCAAGTGCTACTCCTAAAAGTGCACTATGTGAAATAGAGTCAGAAAAATAAGAAAGGCGCTTCCAGATAACAAAACAACCTAAAGATCCTGCAATAATAGAGACACCAATTGATGCGACTAGCGCTCTATAAATAAAATCATCCATAATTTATATAGGCCTAGAAAAATTAATGACAATCCTTACATAAGCCATAAAGATAAAGTGAATGGTCAGTTAATTCAAAACCATGTTTATTTGCAATTTGAAGCTGATGCTGTTCAATAACATCATCTTGAAACTCGATAATCTTATTACACTTTACGCATACCAGGTGGTCATGATGCTCTAGTCCACATAACTCATAAACAGCTTGGTTATTTTCAAAATTTAATTTTTGAACAATACCTGACTCTTCAAATTGAGATAAAACACGGTAGATTGTTGCAACACCAACTTCTTCATTCTGTTCAATGAGAACTCTATAGATATCCTCAGCACTCAAATGGTGATTTGGCGATTTCTCCAAAACTTCTAAAATCTTTAGCCTTGGAAGAGTAACTTTAAGACCAGCACTTTTTAAATCTTCTGCATCCATTTAAAAATCCTTAAGGTAAAATCCAATTTTATATTTTATATGTTTTAACTAATGATGAAGAGATTAACTTTTATTCTACTTGGATGCCTTATTCTAACAGGTTGCTCTAACTCTCTTCCTAAAGCACCTGATTTTCCAAAATTACCAAAGCTATCCTTACCAAACTGGATGAAACCCAAATTGCCTTCGATTGATGTATACAAGCCAACTATTATGCAGGGGTCTGTCCTTAATATCAAAGAAGTTAATCAGCTTCAATTAGGCATGTCAAAAGAAGCTGTATATAATTTAGTTGGGTCTCCAAGTATTATTGATCCTTTCCATCAATATCAATGGGATTACATTAATCACTCAACAATTGATGGTGAGATAGAGATTCGATATCGCTTAAGACTTATATTTATAGATAATCTTCTATCCAAAATTGACAAGAGTGGCTTAAAAGAAATTACAAATATTTATTAAAAAAATAATTTCTCATTTTATTGTTCTAGGGTTTAGATTTTTTTCCCACACTTGACTTATCAACTAAAATATAAGTATGTCAAAACTAACAGTAAATGACTTAAGCTGTCAAAGAGGCTATAACCTTCTTTTTGAAAACCTTTCTTTTAATCTAAAACCTGGAGAGATCTTGAGGATTTCTGGCTCAAATGGATCAGGAAAAACCTCTTTAATAAAGATAATCGCTGGACTTAGCTCTGCAGAGTCAGGCTCTATAGATTATGGATCATACAAAGTTAATACTGAAAAATATCAATTAGAAACCTTATATCTTGGACATTATGCGGCACTTAGCCCTGAACTTAGCTGCATCGAAAATCTAAAATATTTAACAAATCTAAGCACCAAGATCGTTGCGCCAAATTTCATTAATGCTTTAGAAAAAGTTGGTTTAAGAAATTATGAAAATGAGCTTGCTGGAAAGCTCTCTGCAGGCCAAAAAAGAAGAGTCGCATTATCACTTCTTTTTATTAGCCAATGTAAAGTTTGGCTTCTTGATGAGCCATTCACTTCGCTTGACTCGGATGGCGTTAAGATTATTGAAAATCAGATTGAAAAACACTGTTTAAAAGGTGGACTTTGCATCTTAACAACCCATCAAGATTGTAATATTACAAACCTTAGGGAGATTTCACTTTGAAAATCTTCTTTTCAACACTACTAAGAGATTTAAAAATGGCTTTTAGAAATCCATCTAGCTTTCTTAATCCTCTAATGTTTTTTGTTATTTCTATTTCTTTATTTCCAATTGCTATAAGTCCAGATACTGAGACATTAATGTATATAGCGCCTGGTATTATTTGGGTTATTACTATGCTTTCAGTGCTTTTATCACTTAACTCATTATTCCACTATGACTTTGATAATGGTGTTCTTGAGCAGATAGTTATTTCGCACCACTCCCTTTCCTTAGTGCTCCTAGCTAAGACTGCTGCGCACTGGATCCTTAGTGGCCTTCCAATAATATTAATTTCCCCCTTACTTGGTACAGCCTTATTTTTAGACTCTAAAAGCATTTATATTTTGATATTAACGCTGTGTTTAGCCACTCCTTGTTTGAGCCTAATAGGTACTATAGGCGCTTCATTAGTAGTTAGTATAAAAAACTCTGGAATGTTATTATCTTTATTAATACTTCCTCTTTATATACCTATTTTAATTTTTGCAACAAGCGCAGTTTCTCAATCACAATTTAACCTTCCAATTAATGGGCAACTCTATTTTTTAGGTTCTATTCTTATTTTTAGCCTCATATCTGCTCCATTTATAAGCGCGGTGGCTTTAAGAATTAGTATGGAATGAACTTTACATATAGCCATAAATGATTATAATTACTGAGCGCTGATTTGTTTCGATTGCTAGCGCTGTCACTAAAGTGACTAAAACAAGCTAAAGTTGGTGTTTTCCGGAGAAACCCACTTTAATGGTTTTTTATTTTTTTATAGGAATACACTATGATATTTACTTCTGAATCTGTTTCTGCTGGTCACCCTGATAAAGTTTGTGATCAAATTTCTGACGCTATTCTTGATGCTGCTCTTAAGCAAGACATTAACTCAAGAGTTGCTGTTGAAACTTTAGTTAAAGATAATCAAGTAGTCTTGGCAGGTGAAATAACTACTAATGCTCAAATTGATTACGAGGAAGTCGTTCGAGAAACTATTCTTGGAATCGGTTACGACAAAGAGGAGTATGGCTTTAATGGAAATACTTGCTCTATAACAAACCTTTTAGGAAGACAGTCACAAGACATCTCTATGGGTGTTACAGAAAGTGAAAATCATGAGCAAGGTGCTGGTGATCAAGGCCTCATGTTTGGTTATGCTGAAAATTCTACTGATGAATTAATGCCAGCTCCTATTATGCTTTCTCATCAACTTGTTAAACAGCAAGCAGAACTAATGCTTAACGGAACTATTCCTTGGCTTCGCCCCGATGCAAAATCACAAGTTTCCTGTATTTATGAGGGCAATCAGATTGTAGGAATTGATGCGGTTGTTCTTTCCACGCAGCATGATGGTGATATTTCATTAGAAGATCTCAGAGAAACGATACTTGAAAAAATTATTAAGCCAATCTTGCCAGAAAAATGGCTAACAAATGCTACTCAATACCACATTAATCCAACTGGTAACTTCGTGATTGGTGGTCCTGTTGGAGATGCTGGACTTACTGGAAGAAAAATTATTGTAGATACCTATGGCGGCATGGCTAGACATGGTGGTGGTGCTTTTTCTGGAAAAGATCCATCAAAAGTTGATAGAAGCGCAGCTTATGCTACTCGATATGTTGCAAAAAATATTGTAGCAGCTGGCCTTGCTGAAAGATGTGAAATTCAAGTTTCTTATGCAATTGGCGTTGCAGAGCCAACTAGTATTAGTGTTGACACTTTTGGAACTGGAAAAATACCACATAATGAAATTGTAACATTGATTAGAGAGCACTTTGATCTCAGGCCTAAAGGCTTAATTGCAATGTTAGATTTAAAGCGTCCTATATACCAACAAACCGCCAGCTATGGTCATTTTGGTAGAACTGAAAACTCAATTAGCTGGGAGAAAACTAATAGAGCAGATTTGCTAAAATAGTTTCTTTTTTAATTGTTTTTTTGTATAATATGAGACTTACCAAGGAGCGTTGCATTGAGAAACTTCTCAATCAGGCTTGGTAACCAAAAACGACGCTCATTTTTTTCAATTTAATAGGAAATAAAATGAGCGAATCAACAATAGATAATGCTGGCTTTAAAGTTGCTGATCTTAACCTTGACTATAAAGTTGCTGATATTAATTTAGCAGAATTTGGTCGTAAAGAGATTGAGCTAGCAGAAGCTGAAATGCCTGCTTTAATGGCCCTTCGATCAAAGTATAGTAAAGAGCAGCCTTTGAATGGAGCAAAAATTATGGGCTGCATTCATATGACAATTCAAACTGCTGTCCTTATGGAAACACTAATTGATCTTGGCGCTGAAATTCGCTGGTCATCTTGTAATATTTTTTCAACGCAAGATCATGCTGCATCTGCTATGGCTGCAAAAAATATTCCAGTTTTTGCATGGAAAGGTGAAACTGAAGAAGAATTTTTATGGTGTATTGAACAAACTATTCTTCATAATGGTAAGCCATGGGATGCTAACATGATTTTAGATGATGGTGGAGATTTAACAGGTATGGTTCATGAAAAATATCCTGAAATGCTTGATAAAATTCATGGTATCAGTGAAGAAACTACAACAGGTGTCCACCGTCTTTTAGAGATGATTGAAAGTGGTGAGCTTAAAGTTCCAGCAATCAATGTTAATGATGCCGTTACTAAAGCAAAAAACGATAATAAATATGGATGTCGTCACTCATTAAATGACGCTATTAAGCGCGGTACAGATATGTTAATGTCAGGAAAGAAGGCGCTTTTAATAGGCTATGGTGATGTTGGAAAAGGCTCAGCTATGTCTCTTCGTCAGGAAGGAATGATTGTAAAAATTACTGAAGTTGATCCTATTTGTGCGTTTCAGGCTTGTATGGATGGCTTTGAAGTTGTTTCACCATATATTGATGGAATCAACACAGGCTCAATGGATTGCATTAATAAAGAGTTACTAAGCACTACTGATCTAATTGTTACTTCAACTGGTAATACAAATGTTTGTGACTCAGCGATGCTTAGATGCCTAAAAGCAGGCTCTTTAGTTTGTAATATTGGTCATTTTGATAATGAAATTGATACTTTATATATGCGTGATAATTGGAGATGGGATGAAGTAAAGCCCCAAGTCCACCGTATTTATCGCTCTGAAAATAAAAATGATTACTTAATTTTATTGTCTGAAGGTCGATTAGTTAACCTAGGAAATGCAACTGGTCACCCTTCTAGAATTATGGATGGTTCTTTTGCAAACCAGGTTCTAGCTCAAATGCATCTTTTTAAGAAAAAATTTGCTAACCTTCCTGGCGATCAAAAGGCTGCGAATGTCACCGTAGAGATTCTTCCAAAGAAACTTGATGAAGAAGTAGCTGCTGGAATGGTAGGAGGTTTTGGAGGCGTAATGACTATTTTGACTGATACTCAAGCAAAATACATTAATATTCCTAAAGAAGGTCCATTTAAGTCAGAGACTTATAAATATTAAATTTTCTCTTAGATAAATAAAAAATGTGGGATATCTTCCCGCATTTTTTTTAATAGTATTTAAGACAAAAATTTAAATGCTAACCCTCAAAAGTTGTTGGTGAGGTAAAATTTTTAATATTGTTATTTTTAGTTCAAATTAATGTCATCCTCAGAACTCGATACAACTAAATCATTTCAAAATTTAATTCTCAAATTACAAAATTATTGGGCTGAAAAAGGATGCGCTATTACTCAACCTTTTGATATGGAGGTTGGTGCAGGAACTTTCCACCCTGCAACCTTTCTAAGATCAATAGGGCCAGAGCCATGGAAAGCAGCATATGTTCAGTCATCAAGAAGACCAAGTGATGGTCGATATGGTGAAAACCCAAACCGCCTTCAGCACTATTATCAATTTCAGGTTTTATTAAAACCATCTCCAAGCGACATTCAAGACTTGTATCTTGACTCGTTATCTTTTATTGGTATTGACTTAAAGATGCATGATGTTAGATTTGTTGAGGATAATTGGGAGTCACCAACACTAGGCGCTTGGGGTCTTGGCTGGGAGGTTTGGCTTAACGGAATGGAAGTGAGCCAATTTACCTATTTCCAGCAAGTTGGAGGCCTTCCATGTAAACCTGTTTCTGGAGAATTAACGTATGGTTTAGAAAGGTTAGCAATGTACCTTCAAGGAGTAGATAGTGTTTATGACCTAGTTTGGACAGAAGGTTTAACTTACGGGGATGTTTTCCATCAAAATGAAGTTGAGCAATCTAAATACAATTTCGAATTGGCAGATATCGACGTTCTTTTTAGGCAGTTTGATGAGGCTGAAGCAATGAACTTAAAACTTATTGAAGAGAGCCTTCCTTTTCCTGCTTATGAGCAAACTATGAAAGCGTCTCATCTTTTTAACCTTCTTGATGCAAGGCGGGCAATAAGCGTCACAGATAGAGCAAGATTTCTCCGTAGAGTAAGATCGATGAGTCAAAAAGTAGCTCAGGCTTATCTTAACTCTAGAGAAAGACTTGGCTTCCCAATGTTAAAAAAATAAGCTCTCATAAGATGATGAGACCCTTTCACTTCGTATATAGCAAATTTTTAGACTGGTCCTCCAGTCGCTTTGCAATCTTATGGTTATCTCTAATTAGCTTTTTAGAATCCTCAATTCTTCCATTACCAATACAAGACTTATTGTTAGCCTCTATGTCTTTAAAAAATAGGTCGAAGGCATACTATTTTGCAACGATTTGTACTCTAGCTTCAGTTCTTGGTGGGGTCGCTGGCTATTATATTGGCGTCTTTGCTATGGAACAAATTGGGCCTTTACTTGCTAATTTAGGTTATCAGCCAAAGATAGATCAAATTCAAGTTTGGTACTTAAAATATAAGTTTTGGATTATATTAATTGCTGGCTTTAGCCCTATTCCATACAAATTATTTACGATTTCAGCTGGCATGGTAACGATACCACTAATTCCCTTTGTGGTCTTTTCTTTGATTGCAAGAGGTGCTAGATATTTTTTAGTTGCATTTCTAGTAAGAAAATTAGGAAAAATGGCAGATCAATGGTTAAATAAGTATATAGATTGGCTAGGCTACTTGCTTATTATTATTATTATTTTATTTGTGTGGTATGAATACTAAATTTTTTACTCTCTTTTTGCTTATTTTTCTTTCAGGCTGCTTTACTAATGATGTTGGTCAAGTAACTGTTGTTGAAAAATCATTTAACAAAATAAAGTCTTTACAACAGTCTGAATTAAATACCAATAAGTCAAATATTAATAGTGACTGGTCTTTGCCTATTGATGCATCAATACTTAAATCATATTCAGAAAAAGATAGTCATTTTGGCTTAACTTACAACAACTCTGCTGGTCAAGAAGTAAGAGCTATAAGAAAAGGTGAAGTAGTATATAGCGGGGATAAAATGACAAGTTATGGGAAAATGATCATTATTAAACATGCTTATGGTTTCTATAGTATCTACAATCAAAATCAAGAGCTTCTTGTCAGTGAGGGTGATATTATACAAAAAGGTGGACTAATCGCGCTTACCAGTGAAAAACCATTTTATTTCGAAATGAAAAAATATGAAGAGCCTATTAATCCTTTAAAATATCTCTAATGAATGAATTTATCCAAAGCATAAGCCCATTTCAAATAGTTGCAGCGCTTCTTGTCTTTGCCATTGTTGCTCATATTGTTTTAAGCTTTATTCTTAGGCAAATCAAAAAACATTCTGGCAGCACAAAAACGCAAATAGATGACCACCTGATTAGCGCAATTTCTGCACCTCTTAAAGTGTTAATTTGGTATGGGTGGCTTTACTTTTCATTGCGTGAGCTGACTTCTAAAATTCAGTCACTTGGTCAATTAGTTGACTTTATCAGCATTACACCTGTATTTATTTTGACATGGGGTGTCTTAAGATTGATTTCAAGTACAGAGAACTTTATGCTCGAATCTAAAGGTAGCTTTGATAAGGATTCTGTCAGGCTATTTACTCGATTAGTTAAAATTCTTGTTGTTTTTGCAATTGTTCTTGGGGTTGCCCAATATTATGGCTATGCTATCTCTTCAATACTTACGCTAGGTGGAGTGGGTGGTATTGTTGTAGGTTTTGCAGCTAAAGATATGCTTGCTAATGTTTTTGGTGGCCTAATGATTCAAATGGACAAACCTTTTTCTACTGGAGATTGGATTCGAACCGCAGATAGGAGTATCGAAGGAGTTGTTGAGAAAGTTGGGTGGAGAATGACCCGAATTAGAACGTTTAGTAAAAATCCAGTATATGTTCCAAACTCAATCTTTGCAACCATTCCTATTGAAACTCCATCAAGAATGACAAACCGTCAAATTTATGAGGTTATAGGTATTAGATATGATGATATTGCGCAAATGGAAAGTATCATCGAAAAGGTTCAAGCATTATTGACAAATAATGATCATATAGCTAATGACCAACCCTGTAGGGTTTACTTTGATGTATTCAATGCGTCTTCACTTGATTTTGTAATTTGGGCCTTTAGCTCAGATACCGAAGTAGGTGAATTTAAGAAAATGAAAGGCAAACTTCTACTTGATATTGCTCAAATTATTGCAGATCACAACGCTGAAATTGCTTATCCAACTCAAACTTTGCATATTCAAAAGACTTAAATGAGCATCTCTAAATTATATGTTCGCACTTTTGGGTGTCAAATGAATGAGTATGACTCAAATAAAATGGGCGATGTCCTTAAAGAGTCTCACGGTCTAGAATTAACTGAAGATATTACCAAGGCTGATGTCCTATTGGTTAATACTTGCTCAATTCGTGAGAAGGCTGAAGAAAAGTTATTTCACCAATTAGGTCGCTGGAGAAAATTAAAAGAAAAGAATCCAAACTTAGTAATTGGCGTTGGTGGATGTGTCGCATCTCAAGAAGGTGACCTTATTCTTAAAAGAGCGCCCTATGTTGATATGATTTTTGGCCCTCAAACACTTCATAGACTCCCAAATATGCTAAATGAAGCCTTGAATGAAAACCAAATAAGTATTGATATCTCTTTCCCTGAAATTGAAAAATTTGACCACTTACCTGAGCCTCATAGTGATGGTGCAACAGCATTTGTTTCTATAATGGAAGGTTGCAGTAAATACTGCACTTTTTGTGTGGTTCCTTATACAAGGGGAGAAGAGATCTCCAGGCCATTTAACGATGTAATAAGAGAAGTGGAGATTTTAGCCAATCAAGGTGTTAAGGAAATCAATCTACTTGGTCAAAATGTAAACTCTTTTAGAGGCTTAATGGATGATGGTGAAGTTGCTGATTTGGCTCTGTTAATAGCAATTGTTGCCCAAGTTTCAGGTATTGAGCGCATTCGCTACACCACTTCTCATCCAGTAGAGTTTACTGACAGGCTTATACAAGCTTATGCTGAAGTCCCAGAATTAGTATCACATCTTCACCTTCCAGTTCAGAGCGGCTCTGATAGAGTTTTAGGGCTTATGAAACGTGGTCATACTGCTATTGAATATAAGTCCAAGATTCGAAATTTAAAGAAAATTAGGCCTGGCATCTCTATATCGTCAGATTTTATTATTGGCTTTCCTGGTGAAACTGAAAAGGACTTTAATGACACAGTTAATTTAATTGAAGAGATTGGCTTTGATAAATCATTTAGTTTTATTTACTCGAAAAGACCTGGAACAATTGCTGCAAGTTTTGACGATGATGTAAGCGCTGAAACTAAAAAACAAAGATTAGTCGTCATTCAAGACAAGCTTAATGAAAATACTGAAGAAATCTCTAAATCAATGATTGGAAGTATACAAAAAGTCCTTGTAGAAGGTAGCTCAAAAAAAGGAGCAACTTTATCAGGCAGAACTGAAAACATGAGAACAGCGCACTTCATTGGTAATGAGCAATTAATTGGGCAAATCGTATCAGTTAAAATTACTGACGGTATAGGAAACTCGCTTCAAGCAGAGTTAATTTAAAACTACAACCTTAACCATAGTTTAGAATACCAGTAATATCGACCTTTCTCTTTATATGGCATAGTGCAGTTATAGCGACTCCTTCCTGTCAAAAGTGGGGCTTTTGATTGAATACTCACCGCCTGAAGGCCTCTCCAATGAAGATCTGCTAGATCCTGTCCAGAAACAAAACAGGAAAAGTTATTTTTTTCATAAGTAGTTAGTGGTCTTGAAAAAACTAAATCTAATAAAGGTTTGTAATCATTAGAAATTATTAAAGACTTAGGACTATAGCTCTTAATTGGCATATCCAAAGTTTGAACTTTCAGTGAAAAGCTGTCCATTTTTGCATAAGGCCCTGACATTGAGAATCTAGGTAAATTTAAAAAATCACTGGCCTGACTTACAACTCCAGACTGTTGCCCAAATGCAGTGTAGCCAAGTGAATCTAGATATGAATAAGTCTTATCATCATACTCACCATAAGGATAAGCAAAAAATTTGTCATTAACGCCTAACTCTTTTTCAATCCTCTCTTGCGCATAATCAATTTCATTTTTTAGTGTCGAAGTATTTTGATTAACTAAATGAGGGTGTTTATTGCTATGGTTATAAACATCTATTAAAGGCGTCATTTCACGAAGCTGATTCCAAGACATCATTAAATCATATTTTTTATCAATAGACTCAGTTGAAACAAAAACAGACATTGGAAATTGATAGCTAACCAATAATGGAAAGGCCTCAGTATAGAAAGACAAAAAACCATCGTCAGCAGTCAAACTAACGCATTTTTTAGGTAAATTTTCTTTAGCTTGAAGGCTTTCAATAACTTTTTTCAAAGGAAGCACCTTGTAATCATTCTTCTTTAAATATTCTAAATGCTGCTTAAATAGATCTGGAGAAGTACTTGTAGACTTAGGCTCTTCATCTGAAAAGCGATGATACAAAAGAATCACACAGTCGTTATCGCTTTCGCTTGCATAGGAATTTAATGGCAGCAAAATACTGATTAAAATAAATAACTTTAAAAATACGTCTAATAACTTCATAGGATAAATGATAAATTAAATAGTGCATCAAATCATGCAACTTAACATTTGTTTTCAAAGTAATTCAGTAAAATAAAACTCATGAAATTTACACTCGACATTAAAAGTTCAAAGCAACTAGCAAATATTTGTGGGGGTTTTGACAAAAACATTGAGAATATTGCCACCAACCTTAGTGTTGACATCTCCAATAAAGGGTCAGATTTTAATATAAAAGGAGAGAATTCTGCTTTAGCTGTTTCAGTTTTACAAGATCTCCTTATTGTATCAAAAACTAAAGCAATCGACTTTGGCGACATAGATCTTTGCATAAAATCACTTAATAGTCCTAATGGAGAAGTCAAATCAGTCACAATTAAAACCAGTCGAAAACATATTCATATTAGAAGTGCCAATCAGCAAAATTATGTCAATGCAATTATAGAAAATGATGCTGTTTTTGCAGTTGGTCCAGCAGGAACAGGTAAAACATATTTAGCCGTTGCAAGAGCGGTTGAAGCTCTTGAAAGCTCAGATGTAAAGCGAATAGTATTGGTTCGACCAGCAGTTGAAGCAGGTGAAAAACTAGGATTTCTTCCTGGAGACCTTAGTGAGAAAGTAGACCCATACCTACGTCCAATCTATGATGCACTTTATGAATTTATAGGTTTTGAAAAGGTCAATAAATTAATAGAACAGCGAGTGATTGAAGTTGCACCTCTAGCATTCATGAGAGGAAGAACTTTAAACGAATCTTATATCATTCTCGATGAAGCTCAAAATACAACAATACCTCAGATGAAAATGTTTTTGACTCGTATGGGATTTGGCTCAAAAATGGTAATTACGGGTGACGTAACTCAAATTGACCTGCCAAACCCAAGTCAATCGGGGCTAACAGATGCAATCAAAATCCTTAAAGATGTTGAACAAATTTCGTTTTGTAATTTTGATGCTCAAGATGTTGTAAGACACCAACTGGTTAAAAATATTGTAAGAGCTTACGATAATGCATAATGAAAACGAGTGATAAAAAAATAATTGTTGGCCTTTCTGGAGGGGTTGATTCATCTGTTGCAGCTTTTCTTTTGCTTGAAAAAGGTTATGAGGTAGAAGCTTTATTTATGAAAAATTGGGATGAGGACGATGAAGATGAATATTGCAGTGCATCTGAAGATCTTGCCGATGCTCAGCAAGTAGCAGACCAACTTGGAATTAAGCTTCATACAGTTAATTTTTCCCATGAATATTGGGAAGATGTATTTGAGCATTTCTTATCTGAACATAAAAAAGGAAGAACCCCAAATCCAGATGTACTTTGCAATCAAAGGATTAAATTTAAGGCTTTTTTAGATTACGCAAAAGATCTTGGTGCAAAAAAAATTGCAACAGGTCACTACGCAAGAATTGCAAAAAAAAATGGTAAGTATTTATTAAAGGCAGGGCTAGATGGAAATAAAGATCAAAGCTATTTTTTGCATTTACTTAACCAAGAGCAACTATCTCAAAGTCTTTTCCCATTAGGTGAAATTGACAAGCAAGAAGTTCGTAAAATTGCAAAAAATAATAACTTTCTTAATGCTGATAAGAAAGACTCAACAGGTATTTGTTTTATTGGTGAAAGGCCATTTTCAGAATTTTTAACTACTTTTTTACCTAAAGAAAAAGGTGATATTGTTGATCAAAATGATACCTTTATAAAACATCATGATGGACTCCCTTTCTACACAATAGGTCAGCGTAAAGGGCTTGAAATTGGTGGGGGCTTTAGTAATTCACCTGAGCCATGGTTCGTTGCAGATAAAGTCTTAGAGTCTAATAAAATTGTTGTAGTACAGGGAGATGATGCCTTACTTTATCATAACTCACTAATTGCAGACGATATCCACTGGGTTGATAGACCTCCTATCGAGTCCTTCAGCTGCAGCGCTAAAATAAGGTATCGACAAGCATCTCAGATATGTAAAGTAAGCTTGAACGATGATCAAACTATTAAAGTTAATTTTAACGAGTCACAAAGAGCGATAACCCCAGGGCAATCTGTTGTATTTTATGATGGTGATGTTTGCTTAGGTGGTAGCGTTATTAAATCAAAATCAAATGAATAAGACAACAAAGCAAACTCTTGCTCTAGCAAGTATATTTCAATCTACAGCTTTGGTACATCAACTTGCTCAAACAGGTAAATGTGATGCCCATACTAATAAAGCAAGTCTAAGTAGTATTGTTAGTGAAAGTGACTCTATTGATGAAATATTTACTTCTCCTGAGGACCTAAAGACAGGCTTTGATTCATTAAAATTAATTCTTGAGAAAAAAACAATAGATATGCATAACGTTATGCTTTATGCTACTTCTCTGATCAATTTAGAAAAAAAATTAATGAAAAAACCCCATCTATTAAGTCAGATTTCAAATGAAATTAGTGTGATTAATAAACAGGAATTTTTTGACATTCATCACAGTAATTCAATCGCTCGACTTGCAGAGCTTTATAAAAATACACTTGGAAGCCTCAATCCAACGATTATGGTTCGTGGCGAACAAATTTATCTATCAAACCGTCATACTGCAAACCATATTAGAGCATTACTGCTGGCAGGAATAAGGGCTGTATCTTTATGGAAAACTCAAGGTGGTAATACTTGGCAGTTATTACTCAATAAGAAGAAGACACTTGAATGTATTAAATCTTTAGCAAATTAACCTAATGCAAACAAATGCTTGCATAAATGAAGGCGAGACTCTATAATTCGTGTTTTCGTAATTTAAGCATTAACTATAAAAATATGGCCAATTCAGCAGGTTCAAAAAAACGCGCAAGACAAGCGGTAAAACGAAACAAACATAACTCTCAAATTAGAGCAAAAGTACGTACCTTTATTAAGAAGGTTTCTTATGCTATAGATGCTGGAGATAAAAAAGAAGCAACTAGTGGCTTTACTGAAATGCAAAAAAATGTTGATCAAGCTGTAAGTAAAGGCTTAATGCATAAAAATCAAGCGGCTAGAAAGAAGTCTCGTATTATTGCTCAAATTAAGGCGCTATAAAAATTTGCTTGTTGCAGGTTAATATAACAATAGCAAAATCATTGCTATAATTAAAACCCTCTGCTGAGGGTTTTTTTATGTTCAAATTTTTTTTACTAATATGATTGATGAAAGCGATAAATCATTATTTCGATCTACTGTAGATCAGCAGAAACCTATTGATAAAGATGGGATTAAAAATACTGTTACCTCTAAAAGTGGGCCAAGCAAGATTTTTCAAAAATATAGTTTTTTATATGAAGCCAATATAACTGGCTCAGAAGCTGTAATTCATTATAAATCTGGATTATCACCAAAAATTCTTAAAAAAATGAAACAAGGTAATATAGGCTCTACTCCATCAATTGATTTGCATGGGTATAAGATTGAGGAAGCATGCCAATCACTATCTAAATTTATTCATTTTCATTCTAACGAACGCTTTATTCATATCATTCATGGAAAAGGTTATCACTCAGATAGTGGCCTTTCGATTATGAAATCTCAAGTAGTTCATTATCTAAAACAACATCCAGATGTTATTGCATTCTGCTCTTGCACTCAGGAGATGGGTGGCACAGGCGCTGTGTTTGTTCACCTGAAAGCAAATGTTTAATAGAGACGAAATTTATACAGTCACTAACTTCTTAAAATTGTGTCGAAACTCAATTGAAAAAAATATACCCCATTGTTTTATTCAAGGAGAAATTTCAAATCTTTCTAAACCATCTTCTGGACATTGGTATTTTTCATTAAAAGATTCAAAAGGACAAATCAGATGTGCATTTTTTAGGCTAAATCAGCGAAAAGTACAATTTAATCCTGAAAATGGAATGTCTGTAATTATTAGAGGAGCACCAACTCTTTATGAGCAACGAGGGGATTTTCAACTAATTGTTCAACAAATGGAGCCTGCAGGAATTGGAAACCTTCAGCTTGCGTTTGATCAACTAAAGAATAAATTAAGGATTGAGGGATTATTTGAATTGGAGAATAAAAAAGACCTGCCCTTATATCCTAAAAAAATTGGTGTTATCTCTTCATCTACTGGTTCTGTTATAAGAGACATAATTAAGGTTTTAAATTCTCGCTATCCCTTTGCTGAAATTCTACTTTATGACACAGTTGTACAAGGTGAAAATGCACATGAAAAGATAATTAAGGCGCTTAGGGCTGCCGATAGCCAAAATAATTGTGATGTTTTAATTCTTGCAAGAGGTGGCGGTTCATTAGAAGACTTATGGGCCTTTAATGAAGAGGAGCTTGCTAGGGTAATATTTAATTGCTCAACTCCAATAATTAGCTCTATAGGTCATGAAACCGATACAACAATTGCTGACTTTGTTGCTGATGTAAGAGCGCCAACTCCATCTGCTGCTGCTGTTTCTGCAACACCTGACCGCAATGTTTTAATCTATAAAGCTTCTAAGTTTAGAAAAAATTTGCAAGATTTAATGAGCCAGTCCTTGAATCAAAAGTATGCATACCTTAATATGCTTCATCTTAAAATTATTGATCCAAGTCAACAATTACTCCAAAATGCTCAAAAACTGGATGACTATGAGGCACGTTTATTTAGAATTTCAAACAGTCTTATTGACAAGAATAAAACTAGTCTTAAGCAACAAATAACTCGATTAAGAAATTACTCAGATTACTACATTAAGCACCAAAATAATCAGTTAGCTAATAAAGCTAGTCTGCTTAATCTTCTCTCTCCTCTTAACACCCTTTCAAGAGGCTATACAATTACTCATAATGAAAAAGAAAAAGTCATAGTTTCATTTAAAACAATCCAATCTGGAGATCTTATCGTCACTAAATTTCATGACGGAAAAGTCATTTCAAAAGTTACTAAGAAAGAGGATAATTAGGGCAAGTAATTACCCCACTATATTTAATTATGAAATCTAATGTCTCATTTTTACGTCGATTAGGCGCAATTTCTTATGATTTATTGCTTGTATTCTCATTTGTTTTTTTTATTGCGGGAGTAGTAATTCTTATTAACAAAAGTGAGTATATCCTTAGTGATCTTTTCTTTTACTTTATTACATTACCAACCATATGCTTTTATTTCTCAATATCCTGGGTTAAAGGTAAGCAGACTCTGGGCATGCGAGCATGGAAGTTTGAAATTACACAGCAAGATGGTCAGAATGTAACTTACAAGCAATCACTTATTAGGTTAATATTAGCAATAACTTCATTAGCAGGAATTGGCTTTATATTTCA
>CAJQRX010000016.1 GCA_905612405.1 uncultured Candidatus Thioglobus sp. | reverse complement strand
ATCTAGTCTTGCTCAACTAACAAAACCATTAGTTTGGGTACAAGGTTTTTGGATTGCTATTGCTTTTATTATTCTAATGAGTGCATTCCTGACGAATGACTTTTCAGTAAAGTACGTTGCAGATAATTCAAATACTCAGCTTCCATTATTGTTTAAGGCATCAGCAGTCTGGGGAGCCCATGAAGGCTCATTACTTTTATGGGTCTTTGTGCTTTCAATATGGACTATCTCGGTTAGTATTTTTTCTAAGCGGATTCCTTCAGACTTACTAAATCAAATCCTCATAATATTAGGTGCTGTAAGTTTTGGATTTCTACTGTTTCTACTTTTTACATCGAATCCATTTGAGCGCTTACTGATTCCTCCATTAGAAGGCCGAGAGTTAAATCCACTCCTCCAAGATTTTGGTTTGGCAGTTCATCCACCTATGCTATATATGGGGTATGTTGGATTAGCGGTTCCATTTGCTTTTGTATTGGCCGCATTAATAAGAGGCCAGTTAGATAGTACCTGGCTAAGATGGACAAGGCCTTGGGCTTTAATTTCTTGGGCTTTTTTAACTGTTGGAATTACTCTTGGAAGTTGGTGGGCGTATTATGAACTTGGCTGGGGAGGCTGGTGGTTTTGGGATCCTGTAGAGAATGCATCATTTATGCCATGGCTTGTTGCAACTGCGCTTGTGCACTCATTAAGCGTTAGTGAAAAGAGAGGCGCCTTTAGGCAGTGGACAGTTCTTTTAGCCATCGGTGGCTTTTCATTAAGTTTGTTAGGAACCTTTTTAGTTCGTTCTGGAGTTTTAACTTCTGTTCATGCTTTTGCAACAGATCCAACAAGAGGACTGTTTATTTTGCTGTTTTTATTTATTGTTATTGGCGGCTCTTTGGTTCTATTTACATGGCGCTCTCACTTATTGCAAAAAAGTAATCAATTTGCTTTATTGTCAAGAGAAACTGGACTTTTAATAAATAATATATTGCTTATTACGGCAATGTTCACAGTTCTTTTGGGGACGCTTTATCCATTGATTCTTGACACATTAAATCTTGGAAAAATATCAGTAGGAGCGCCATATTTCAATGCGGTTTTTGTGCCAATTATGCTCCCAGGAGTTTTAGCATTAGCTATCTTCCCTTTCGTCCGCTGGAAGAAAGATAGCGTATCTAGATTAATTTTCTTATTGCGGTTTAATTGGATTGGTATTGCTTTATTAACCATACTGGCAAGGGTTGTAATTACAGACAATATTTATGTATTAATTGCAATTGGCCTTTTTATTTGGGTGGCCTTTCATGTGATTATTTTATTAACAAAAAGAATAAGGACAAAATCAAAATTTTCATTTGCCTTTATAGGTATGATAATTGCCCATCTTGGAATTGCAGTATTTGTTCTTGGGGCTACAGTAACAACCCAACTTGGAATTGAAAAAGATATCAAAATGAACGTGGGAGAATCTCAAAATATTGCAGGTTATGATTTTATTTTTAATGGGGTAAGCCCACATATGAAAGATAATTATTCAGGCTTTATAGGCAATATTAGTGTTTATAGTGGCGGCAATAAAATTGCACAACTTAATCCTGAGAAAAGATATTATCAAAGTGGAATGCCCATGACTGAAGCATCAATTGATCCATCATTGGTTAGAGATCTTTATGTAGCTTTAGGTGAAGGTTTAGAAGGAGGCGCCTGGAGTGTAAGGATTTATTATAAGCCACTGGTGAGATGGATATGGTTAGGCGGACTGATGATTGCTCTCGGAGCTTTTTTTGCTGCGATAGATCGGCGTTATTTTGTGAGAGCTAAATCATGATTTTAAGCTGGCAATTTATTTTGATGATTATTTTATCAAGCTTATTTTTAGCATGGTTTCTTTATAGGCCAGTGAAGTCAAACCTTAGTGATGATGATTCAAACATAGCAATTAACAAGCAGAGGCAGGCTGAGCTGGAAATAGATTTTAACCAAGGATATATTGAGAGCTCTCAATATCAAGAGGCAGAGTCAGAAATTATCAGTACTTTAGCTTCAGAGCTAAAAAGTAGCCCAGCGAAAAATTTAACCATTGAGCCATTCAAATGGTTAATTCTGATAACTTTATCTATTGGAATTTTATCTTTATTAGTTTATTCTCAGCTGGCTCCAAATATAATTCCAAACACTGATGCTGCTTTGACTGAGCCTATGACTATGAGTGAAAGTATTGAAAAATTAGAGGATTATTTAATCGAAAATCCAAATGATTTTCAAGCATTAAAAATGTTAGGCCTGGCTCAAGTTGGCATTGGTAAGATTGATGATTCAATTGAGTCTTTTGAGAGTGCGTTTAAGCTGAATCCAGTTGATATTGACTTACTTCTTCAATATGCCAGTGCTATAGCTGCGAAACAAGATGGTATGTTTTATGGTAAGTCTAAAACTTTGATTGAAGCAGCTCTAAGCCTTGATCCTCAATCAATTCAGGTGCTATATTTTGCAGGCATTGTTTCAGCTCATCAATCTGATCTAGACGAGGCAATAGGTTACTGGCAAAAAGCTTTATATCTTATGCCAGAGAATCATCCTGATAGAAATATTATCGAAGAGGCTCTGAATACGGTATTAAATTTACAAGTAAAATAACTATCATGAATAATAAAACATTAGAATTAGCAAAATCACTTATAAGTAGGCCATCAGTAACACCTAATGATAAGGGCTGTCAAGCTATCATGATTGAACGCCTTGAAAAAATTGGATTTAAGATTCGCCCTCTTAAGTTTGGAGATGTTGACAATTTTTGGGCAACTCATGGAGATACTGGCCCTATTTTTTCTTTTGCGGGACATACTGATGTTGTTCCTGCTGGAGATGATGAAGCATGGAAAACACTGCCATTTGAACCAACAGTAAAAGATGGACTCTTATTTGGTAGGGGGGCTGCTGATATGAAAGGAGGTTTAGCTTCTATGATTGTGGCAACAGAAAGCTTTATTGAGAAGAACCCTAATCATAAGGGGACTATTGCATTTTTAATTACCTCTGATGAGGAGGGAATTGCTGTTAATGGAACGGTTAAAGTGATGAATTATCTTAAAAATAATAATTATAAGATAGATTATTGTTTACTTGGCGAACCATCATCTACTTCTGTGCTCGGAGACGTTATTAAAAATGGGAGAAGGGGTTCATTAAATGGCCTTTTAACTATCAAAGGAAAACAAGGGCATATTGCATATCCTCATCTAGCAGAGAATCCTATTCATCTTATGACTGCAGCGCTGAACGATTTATGTCAGCAGCAATGGGATAATGGTAATGAATACTTTCCAGCTACTTCATTTCAAGTTTCAAATATCCATTCTGGCTCAAGAGTAACAAATGTGATACCTGGTGAAATAGAAATAATGTTTAATTTTAGGTATTCAACAGAAACTACAAAAGAAGAGCTTCAAAAAAAAGTAAATGATATTCTAGATAGTCATAAGCTTAATTATTCTATTGATTGGTCGCATTCAGGCTATCCATTTTTAACTCAAAAAGGGGAGTTAGTCTCTGCATGTGTTGATGCAATAGGAAAAATAAAATCAATTAAACCAGAACTTTCTACCTCTGGAGGCACTTCTGATGGTCGATTTATTGCACAAGAAGGAACGCAGGTAGTGGAGCTAGGACCTATTAATGCAACAATTCATCAGGTTAATGAATCAGTTTTGGTTCAAGATTTAGAGGATCTAAGCAAAATTTATACACAAATTTTAACAAATCTACTGACCTAGCCTTGTTATTTATAACGCTATAATTTAATAAATGAAATTTGATATTATTACTCTTTTTCCTGAAATGTTTTCTGCGATTAAAGAGGAGGGTGTTATTGCAAGGGCAATTAAGAAGTCTATTATTTCAATTAGTGAATGGCAACTTAGAGATTTCAGTACTAACAAATACAAAAATATTGACGATAAACCATATGGTGGTGGAGGTGGAATGGTAATGCAAGTAAAGCCAATTAGGAGCTGTATTGCAAAGATTAAAAAGAAAA
The DNA here is from genome assembly GCA_905612405.1 of uncultured Candidatus Thioglobus sp. Lineage (GTDB taxonomy): Bacteria > Pseudomonadota > Gammaproteobacteria > PS1 > Pseudothioglobaceae > Pseudothioglobus. The sequence continues at coordinate 298 of CAJQRX010000016.1, read as the reverse complement.
ATCCAAAGACTAAGGTGATTTACTTGTCACCCCAAGGGCAAAAGTTAAACCAAATTTTGGTCGAGAAATTAGCATCATTTGAATCACTAACTTTGCTTTGTGGTCGTTATGAGGGAATTGATGAGAGAATTATAGAAAATGATATTGATTATGAAGTTTCAATAGGAGACTACGTTATTACTGGTGGTGAATTAGCTGCTATGGTGTTAATTGATTCAGTGAGTCGACGCCTACCCAATGTTCTAGGAAATAAGGATTCTTTAAAAGACTCATTCACAGATAATTTGCTTGATTTTCC
>CAJQRX010000015.1 GCA_905612405.1 uncultured Candidatus Thioglobus sp. | reverse complement strand
TTCGTTCTAAAGCAGTTCTTTGTCCTGGGCTTGAAGTTAACTTTGTAAATGAAATAGATGAAACAACAGATAAATGGCTCTTTGAAGATGGCATTAAAGACTATCTTCAAGCCTCTTTAGATGGGTTAGATTGCATTCCTGCAATACCTTTTGTAATTTCTAGTAAGTCTAAAGAGGAACAACTTGATTGTGCACTTACTTGGACTGAAAATACTACAAACACCACTGCTGAAAGTTTTGTTAACTTAATTCCTACAATTGGCGGAGGAACTCACGTTAATGGACTTCGATCTGGATTAACTGATGCGTTAAAAGAATTCTGTGAATTTAGAAGCCTTATTCCAAAAAATATTAAATTAACGCCTGATGATGTTTGGCTAAATATTGCCTTTGTATTATCAATTAAAATTCTTGATCCACAGTTTTCTGGGCAAACAAAAGAGAGACTATCTTCAAGAGAGTGTGCTTCTTTTGTTTCAGGAGTAGTTAAAGACTCATTTAGTTTGTGGCTAAATCAGCATACTGATATAGCTGAAAAAATTGCGGAACTTGCCATCCTTAATGCTCAAGTAAGATTAAAAACTGCCAAGAAAGTTATACGAAAAAAAATAGTAAGTGGGCCTGCGCTTCCCGGAAAATTATCTGATTGCACCAGTGTTGATCTTGATCAAACTGAAGTTTTTTTAGTTGAAGGAGACTCTGCTGGAGGCTCAGCAAAACAGGCTAGAGATAAAGAGTATCAAGCCATATTACCGCTAAGAGGAAAAATTCTGAATACATGGGAAGTTGATTCTTCTCAAGTTCTTGCCTCAAATGAAATTCACGACATAAGTGTTGCAATTGGTTTAGAACCCGATAATAGTGATCTTTCAGGTCTTCGCTATGGAAAAGTTTGTATCTTAGCTGATGCTGACTCAGATGGACTTCATATTGCAACGCTTATTTGCGCCTTATTTGTTAAACACTTCCCTAAATTAGTTAAGGAAGGTCACGTTTATGTTGCAATGCCACCTCTATATAGAATTGACGCAGGGAAGCAAGTATTCTATGCCCTAGATAATAAAGAGAAAGATGCCTTTGAAGCTAAGCTTGCTAAGGAAAATAGCCGCCAAAAAATTCAAGTTCAAAGATTTAAAGGTCTAGGTGAAATGAATCCAAAGCAGCTTAGAGAGACAACCATGCAGCCTGATACTCGAAGATTAATCCAGTTAACTCTTGATCACCCATTACAGATTAATGAAACTATGGATATGCTGCTTTCTAAAAAAAGAGCCTCAGACCGCAAGTCTTGGTTAGAAACGAAAGGCAATCTTGCAAATGTCTAAAGCCATTGTTTTGTTATCTGGCGGTCTAGACTCAACAACTGTTCTTGCAATTGCAAAGGCGCATAATTTTGAGTGTTATGCATTAAGTTTTGATTATGGTCAAAAGCAACGCTCTGAACTAGAATCTGCAAAAACTATTGCAAATCAATCTAAAGTGTCTGAACATCGTATTATGAAAATCTCTCTTGCTGATATTGGTGGCTCTGCTTTAACAGACGACAAAATAGATGTTCCAAAGTACTCTGAAAGCGAAGAAATTCCTGTCACCTATGTTCCAGCTCGAAATACTATTTTCTTATCTTTTGCGCTAGCATGGGCTGAAGTAATCGATTGTCAGAAAATTTATATTGGCGTAAATGCACTGGATTATTCTGGTTATCCAGACTGCAGGCCAGAGTTTATCAAAGCATTTGAAGATATGGCAAATCTTGCAACAAAACAATCTGTTGAAGGTGACAAAATTGAAATTAAAACGCCTTTAATTAGTATGACTAAAGCAGAAATAATTCAAAAAGGGTTAAGTCTTGGTGTTGACTACTCTCAAACTATTAGTTGTTACCTAGCAAACTCCAATGGAGAGGCTTGTGGAGAGTGTGATGCCTGCGTGCTTAGAATAAATGGTTTTAATAATGCAAACATCAAGGACCCAACTTTTTATCAATAAATATTTAAAATTTAGCGTTATTTGAATGTTTTTTGAAGATAAAATGTAAACTTTTATATAATTTAAGGATTTAACTCAAAATGAGTATTGAAGATAGAGTACGTAAAGTTGTAAGTGAGCAGTTAGATGTTAGTGGTGAAATTGACAATAATGCTTCATTTATCGATGATTTAGGGGCTGATTCATTAGATACTGTAGAACTTGTAATGTCTCTTGAAGAAGAGTTTGATTGTGAAATTGCAGACGAAGAAGCAGAAAACATTACTACTATTCAACAAGCAATAGACTACATTAACGCGAACACTTAATAATCTTCATTAAATCTAATAAGGCGTTTACTTTAAAAAGTAATACGCCTTTTTTTATGCAATATATTTATCTCTCAAATTAAATAACTTATACAAATTTAATTTGTTAACTTTAAAAGAAAATCTACTATGAATAAAAGAAGAGTTGTAATTACTGGTTTAGGCATTGTAAGCCCAGTTGGAAATAATGTTAATGATGCTTGGTCTAATATTATTAATGGTGTTTCTGGTATAGCGCCAATAACAAATATTGACACAGAGACTCAAGCTGTTAAATTTGGTGGTTCGGTTAAAGATTTTGATGTGTCTAAATACTTAAGCCCTAAAGAAGCTAAAAAAATGGATATATTTATTCACTATGGTATGGCTGCTGGAATACAAGCTTTTGAAGATAGTGGAATTGAAGTAACAGATGAAAATGCTGAAAGAATTGGAGTTGCCATTGGTGCTGGTATTGGAGGCCTAACTACAATTGAAAAAACAGCGGACCTTTTTAGAGAAAAAGGACCTAAGAGAATTTCTCCATTCTTTGTGCCCTCCTCTATTATCAACATGGTCTCTGGAAACATGTCTATAAAATTTGGTCTTAAAGGCCCAAATTTTGCAATTGTTACAGCGTGCACAACTGGTACTCATAATATTGGTGATGCCTCAAGGATAATTGAATACGGTGATGCTGACGTTATGATTGCTGGTGGAACTGAAATGTCAACGACTAACTGTGGGCTTGGCGGATTTGCAGCAGCTCGTGCTCTATCCACTAGAAACGATGATCCAGAAACTGCCTCGAGGCCTTGGGATGTTGATAGAGATGGTTTTGTTCTTGGTGATGGAGCAGGCGTTGTTGTTCTTGAAGAGTATGAGCATGCTAAAAAACGTGGAGCGCATATTTATGGCGAACTAACAGGGTACGGCATGAGTAGTGACGCATATCATATGACGCTACCATCACAAGGCGGCGAAGGCGCTGCAAGGTGTATGAGAAATGCTATGAATAATGCTGGAATCAATCCTAATCAACTAGATTATATTAATGCTCACGGAACATCTACTCCAGCAGGCGACGCAGCTGAAACAGAAGCTGCTAAATTAGCTTTAGGCGCGCACTCAAAAAATATTGTAATGAGCTCAACAAAGTCAATGACCGGTCATCTTTTGGGAGCTGCAGGGGGTATAGAGGCAGTTTTTTCAATTCTTGCAATCAGAGATCAAATAGCACCTCCCACAATAAACATATTCAACCAGGACCCACATTGTGATCTTGACTACGCTGCAAATGAGGCAAGAGAAATGAAGATTAATCATGCAATTTCAAACTCTTTTGGATTTGGCGGAACGAATGGCTCACTTTTAATATCTAAAGGTCCTTAGAGGGACTTTATCTGTCTTCTAGAATAATTCCTATAGTATCAGTTGTGTCTGAATCTGAAAATAGATCTTTTACAATATTGTAGATTCTTACCGCTCCATTAGTTACGCTGTTAAGGGCTTCTTTCTTATGGATAATCAATTGCCAACTAGTTTCATTAGATTCAAATTTAAAGGCATTGCCAATAATAGCTAAAGCAAGAATTGCGCCTAACAAATATTTAATCATCAGTTTTTTCAACTAGTGTGAACAAATAAATCATATTTTACCCAGTTTATATCTATTAAATCGAAATTCCAGATGACTTTAAGAGACCTTCCATTTTAGGTTTGCCGCCTCGAAATTTAATGTATTGACCCATAAAGTCAAGACTACCTCCAACTTCAAGAATAAATTCTCGAAAATCAGCTGCAGATTTAGACTCAATTCCGCCATTATCTTTAACGAATTCGTAAGCATCTGCAGCTAACACTTCAGCCCATTTATAGCTGAAATATCCAGCAGCATAACCACCACTAAAAATATGGGAAAAGGAATTAAGAAATCTATTCTCATCAATAGCAGGAATTAAAGCGGTCTTCTCTCTCACGCTATCTAGAACTTTATAAGTATCTAGATTCGAAATATGAGTATTTATATCCCATAGCGAAAATTCGCACTGCCTAAGCATTTGCATTCCTGATTGGAAGTTTTTAGAGTCAATCACTTTATTAAATAATTCATCAGGTAATTTTTCACCTGTCTCCCAGTGGCCTGAAATTAAATCAATAACGCCCCTTTCATAACAAAAATTTTCCATATATTGGCTAGGAAGCTCTACACCATCCCATGGAACTCCGCTGATTCCTGCTGCGCAAGGAAAAGTAACTTTAGTCAATAAATGATGAAGTGCATGGCCAAATTCATGAAATATAGTTACAATTTCATCAAAGTCAAACAAAGCTGGCTTACCATCTTTAGGTGAATTTAAATTACAAACAACAAACGCAACTGGCAAAGAGTCTTTATATAGGCCTTGAAAGTCTGACATCCAAGCCCCGCCTCGTTTATTTTCTCTAGCATAAACGTCAAAATATATTTTTCCAATTGGTCCATTTTCGTCCTCTAATATTATTACTCTAACATCAGGGTGATAGCAATCTTCTTCGACTTCAGTCAAATTTACGTTATAAAGATTTTGAATCGTTTCAAAAAGCCCACTTAAAACGCTGCTTTCTGGAAAATATGGTTTTAAGTCAGCACTCTTAAAGTTAAATACTTTTTGCTTTAGTTTTTCTGAATAGAACATCAAATCCCAAGGCATTAAAGAATGTCCAGCAAAATCTTCCAAATCTTTTAATTCAGTGGTTGCTTGAAGATGAGATAGATCTACTAACTTTTCTAGAAAGTCTATGACAGCTTCAGGCGAGTCAACCATTTTAGATTGAACTGAGTATTCTGCGTAATTTGATAAACCTAGAAGAGTCGACATCTCAGAGCGTAATTTTAAAATTTCATTCATAACCTGACGATTATCAAATTTAACTGGAGTAATACCAACATCTGACGCTCTTGAAATATAGGCTCTATAAACCTCCTCCCTTAAGTCCCTATTCTCAGCGTAGGTCATAAGATCAATGTAGACAGGTATTTGAAGGCTTACAACATACTCACTTCCTTCTCTAACCTTAGACAGCTCAGCCTCACCATACCCATTCAAATCATCAATAGAAACTGATTTTTTCCAAGAGTTAGTTGCCTGCAGAACGTTTTTAGAGAATTGATTACTTAGAACACTTAGCCGCTCTTGAATTTCTTTAAATCTTTTAGAATCATTTCCCTTAAGAGCAACGCCTGAAAGCTCAAAACCTTTAATTGAATCTTTTACAATGTGTTTTTGCTGCTCATTAAGGCTTGTATTTTTAACTCTTTTAAATGCCTCATACAAGTCTTCATTAGCACCAAGGTCACTGTAGTAATTCGAGATTATTGGTAAAGTTTTTTCGTAGTCCTTATTAAACTCTTCAGAAAACATAACTGCATTAAGATGAGAGTTAACACTCATCTCTTTACCAATAAGGTGTTCATTGTTATCAAGCACACCAACAACACTCTCCCAATCATCTCCTTTACTTGCAAGCACAGATTGCCTAGTACCATCTTCTACAACTTGAGTAATATTAAGAACGATATCTTTTGGCTTAAAGTTAGGCGTTTGACTGCTATTCATAATATGTATTAATTTAAAAAAAGTTAATGAATTTTAATATACTTAGATCGCTTGAAAAGACTCGCTGAAAATTAAAACTCTATAAGTCTTAATTGCTAAAAACTAAATATCTTTTCGGCCTTTAATTATTACTTCATAGCCTTTTTCTTCTGGCTCATCATCAATCATCTCAGCTGGAAAACCATCACCCAATACTTCAACATTAGCCCTTTCTTCGAGTCTTTTAATGATGTTTGGAGAAAGTTCACGTGGCCCATATCTCTTCTCACCATCTTTAAAAATCTCAACAATTAGAGGGGCAATTTCTAAATCTAATCCTTTTCTCTGAGCAAGCTCATTAAAAATTCCAACATCCTTAGAAACTAAATCCATTGTAAAGCTTATATCTCTGCTGCCATTTAGAATAACCTGAGATTCAGTTTCATGAACAAATGAAGTTCCAGAAGATGCTTTGATCGCCTCATAAGTTACGTTCATATCCATTCCAAGCTTTTTCATGGTTGTTAATGCTTCTGCAATTGAGGCAAGATTAACTGTAGCTAAGTAATTAGTCATAACCTTAAGAGTTGAGGCTGTTCCTAAACTGCCAGTATGGAGTACTCTCCTTCCCATAGTAGTTAGTATTGGCAAAGCTTTTTCAAAAGCCACTCTTGTGCATCCAGCAAAAATTGAGATATTACCTGTTTCAGCCCTATGACACCCGCCTGAAACTGGGCAATCAATTGGTAATGCACCAATCGCTTCAACTAATGAGCCAATTCTTCGAATCTCAGCCTCATCTGTAGTGCTCATCTCAAGCCAAATTTTTCCTTTGCTTAAACCTGATAAGATTCCGTCAGAAGACTCCATAACTTCAGAACAAGCTTTTGGTGATGGCAAGCATGTAATGATTACATCACAACTCTCTGCTATTTCTCTTGGAGAATTAACACTCTTTGCGCCTCTCTCAATAAAATCATCTACAAAAGAAGTATTAAGATCATGGACTGTAAGGTCAAACCCATTTCTTAAAATACTTCCCGCAAGTTTACCGCCTGCATTGCCTAAACCAATAAAACCTATCTTCATCTAGATCTCCAAAAAACTACAAATTTATATCGTCGTCAACATAATAAGGCTTTGTATCCATCGACAGATGAAGCTTTTTACCTTTATAAGGTGAATTTGCCTCAATAACTTTGAGGTTAAGATCTATCCCCAAACCTGGTTTATCTGAAGGAATAATATTTCCCTTACTCCAGTTAAGAGGCTCCATTAAGACATCTGAATGAAAACCGTCCCAAGTTCCAATACTTTCCATAATTAGGAAGTTGGGCGTTGCAGTAGCGAGCTGAATACTAGCTGCTGCCCCTACTGGGCCATTATAGATATGCGGGGCAATTTGAGCGTAAAAAACTTCAGCAAGACTCGCAATTTTCTTGGCCTCTAAAATGCCGCCAACTCGCCCTAAATTCATTTGAATTATCGAGGCAGAATTATTTTTTAAAATATCAAAAAATTCATACTTTGTCGTTAGCCGCTCACCAGTTGCAACTGGAATACTTGTTTTACTTGCAACTTCTGCCATTGCACTTGACTGACCTGGAGGGACAGGCTCTTCAAACCACAAAGGATCAAACTTTTCAAGTCTCTTAGCTAGCCGCACAGCTGAAGCAGGAGTTAACTGTCCATGAGTTCCAATAAGAAGATCACAGTTATCTCCAACAGCCTCTCTTACTTTTTGGCAATAATTTTCACAGTGTTTTAAGCGCTTTAGTGATATTTGATGTCCAGAATATATTGAGTATGGGCCAGCTGGATCAAACTTAACTGCACTAAATCCCTGTTCCATAAAATTTTTAGCGGACTCAGCGCCTAATTCTGGATTCTCGTAATTAAGCACTCCATTTTTGTCTTTTGGATATAAATAGGTATATGACCTGAGCTTATCATGAACCTTGCCCCCTATAAGCTCATATATTGGCTTATTTGCAGCTTTTCCAATAACATCCCAACAAGACATCTCTAATCCACTTAATACTCCCATCATAGTCAAATCTGGTCTTTGAGTAAAACCACTTGAAAAACACTCTCTGAAAAAGCGTTCAATATGATGTGGGTCATGACCTTTTAAGTATCGCTCAAACACATCTTCAGTTGCCTTAATAACAACCTCAGGATGAAAGGAGGCCGAATATATCTCTCCAACACCAACAATACCGCACTTAGTCTCAATAGAAAGGAAAATCCAATACATTCCTCCAATATGCGGCTCTGGGGTTCCAACGATATAAGTATTTAATTTAACGACTTTCATACAATATGTTTAGTTATAAGTAAGTTAATTTGTTTACGATAAATTATTTATTTTATGAAGCTCTATTAGGCTGGCCTGAGCGCTGGGATTTTTGCCAATTTGAATCAATCCATACATCAACTTCAGAAGCTTTTAGTGGCTTGTTTCCTAGCACTATATCCGCCATTTTTTCAGCTAACATAATTGTTGGTCCATTAAGATTTCCATTTGGAATTGTTGGGAATATAGATGAATCAATTACCCTTAACTTTCCAATACCATTTACATTCCCTTGGCTATCAACAACAGTCATAGGGTCACTTAAATCACCCATTTTGCAAGAACAAGATGGATGATAAGCACTTTCAACATTTGCCCTAACCCAAGAATCTATTTGATCGTCACTACTTACCTCTAGCCCCGGGCTTGCTTCACCCGCATTATATTCATCAAGAGCTGGCTGACTTAGAACCTCTCGAGTCAATCGAATACAATCACGCCAGTCTTGCCTATCCTGCTCGCTCTCTAAGTAGTTAAAAAGGATTGTTGGTTTAGCTTGAGGGTCTGAGCTATTAATTTTAATGCTGCCTCTACTGCTTACCTTATTAACACCTGCATGGACCTGATAACCATGACCCTTCATTGCTGCATTTCCATCATATCGCATTGCAGCTGGAAGAAAATGATACTGAATATTGGGCCACTCAAGGCCTGCACGAGAACGAATAAAACCACAAGACTCAAAATGATTTGTTGCGCCCAATCCAGTCTTAGATAAAATCCAGCGCACACCAATAAGGCCCTTACTAAATAAGTTTAATTTACTATTAAGGGTAATTGGTTTTTTACAATGATATTGAAAATACACCTCAAGATGATCCTGAAGATTTTCCCCAACACCTGGCAATTCATGTTGTAGCTCAACTCCAGCATCTTTTAGAACATTTTTTGGGCCAATTCCAGATAACTGAAGTAACTGCGGTGAACCAATAGAGCCGGCACAAAGTATCACCTCTATATTGGCATTTATTACTTTAGTTTCACCTTCAATTAAATACTCAATTCCAGTCGCAACTTTGCTCTTTAAGATTACTCGCTGAACAAGCACATCAGTTAGTATTGTAAGATTTGGTCTATTTTTAGCTGGCTTAATATACGCATTTGAAGTAGAGGAGCGAACCCCATTACCAACTGTCATGTGCATAGGACCAAAGCCCTCTTGTTGCCGACCATTATAATCTGCAGTCTCTGGATAACCAGCCTCCACTCCAGCATTGATAAATGCCTGATAAAGAGGATTTAATTTCATATTATTACCATTTGAAGTTGCAACAGGGCCACTACCTCCTCGGTAGTTATCTTCCCCCATATGCCATTTCTCAGATCGCTTAAAATACGGCAGACAATTTTTATACGACCACCCTTTTGCGCCTTGTTCTTCCCATTGATCAAAATCACGCGCATGACCACGCACATAAACCATTCCATTTATAGAAGAAGAGCCTCCCATTACCTTCCCTCTAGGGCAATGCATTTTTCGGTTATCAAGAAAAGGCTCAGGCTGAGTATGAAATTGCCACGCATACTTATCAGTATTCATAGGATATGACAGTGCAGTTGGCATCTGAATCATTATATTTTTATCACTCCCTCCATTTTCTAGAAGTAACACTTTATGTTCTCCAGATTCACTCAAACGATTTGCTAAAACGCAGCCCGCTGAACCTGCACCTACAATAATATAATCAAACTCATTATTCATATATCTCTCAGCCTACTTTAATAAGGACTTTCAATATCATCCAATCGAACAAAAATACTTTTAATTTGTGTATAGCTTTTTAAAGTTTCGGGGCCATTTTCACGCCCTATTCCAGACTCTTTATAGCCTCCAACTGGCATTTCAGCAGGAGAGTCTCCCCAGCTATTAATCCAGCAAATTCCAGCTTTTAATTGATTAATTACTCGGTGAGCTCGATTAATATCTTGCGTAAAAATGCCTGCTGCTAGGCCAAATTTAGTATCGTTTGCCCTGTCAATAACTTCTGTCTCATCTTCAAAGCGAAGAATGGACATTACTGGTCCAAAAATTTCATCAGTTACATGCAAAGAATCATCTTTGCAATCTGCAAAAATTGTTGGCTCTACAAAAAAACCATTTTCTGTTTCTTTAGATTTATGGCGACTCCCACCAAGAACAAGTCGAGCGCCTGAATTTTTAGCTTTATCTATATAACTCATAACTTTGTCAAGATGCTTTGAGCTAATTAAAGCGCCCATCTGAGTATCTAAATTCATTGGATCACCAAGTTTTATTTTCTTACTTCGCTCGCAAGCTTTTTCTACAAATTTATCATAAATATCAGACTGAACAAACACCCTTGTTCCATTTGTACAAACCTCACCTTGAGTATAGAAGTTAGCAAGTAGTGCACCAGAAACCGCGTTATCAATATCAGCGTCATTAAAAATAATTAAAGGTGACTTGCCTCCGAGCTCTAGAGTCAGCTCCTTAAGAGTTCCAGCTGCATCTGCCATTATCTTTTTTCCCGTACCACTTTCACCAGTAAAAGAAATTTTAGCAATCCTTGGATGCCTAGTTAAATACTGACCCACTCGATAGTCACCTTGGACGACATTAAATACACCTGGTGGCATTCCAGCTTCTGTATAGATTTCAGCAAGCTTTAAAACGCTAAGTGGAGTCTCTTCAGATGGCTTAAATATCATTGAATTTCCAGCGGCTAAACAAGCAGCAGATTTCCAGCATGCAATTTGAATGGGATAGTTCCAGGCACCTATACCAGCACAAACGCCTAAAGGCTCTCTTTTTGAAATGTAAAAGGTACTCGAGTCTAGATCTTGCTGAGCACCCTGCAAACCCGGAGCAATGCCCGCATAATATTCGATTACATCTGCACCAGAATGAATATCAACACAATTAGCTTCCTGTAATGGCTTACCGCAATCAGTAACTTCCAATTCAGCAAGTTCATTGTTTCTTTCTCGCAAAATAGACACTGCTTTTAATAAGATGCGTCCTCTTTCAACTGCTGTCATCTTACTCCACACAGTAAAACCTTTTTCAGCAGACTTAATAGCAGCCTCGACATCACCTTCACTAGCCTGATCTATAAG
>CAJQRX010000014.1 GCA_905612405.1 uncultured Candidatus Thioglobus sp. | reverse complement strand
TCTTTAATAGTTGAGGCAATAATTCTACTTCTTTTTTCTTCACCATATTGATAAAGAGCATTAGCGATTTCAGTCTCACTGCTATCTCTTAACCAGCTTGCTGCAGTAACAGTTTGGGTTTGATCCATCCTCATATCAAGTGCACCATCTTTCATAAAGCTAAATCCTCTTTCAGCATTATCAATTTGAGGTGATGAAATCCCAAGATCCATTAATATGCCATCCACTTTTCCTAATAAATTTAATTGGCTAAGATTATCTTGAAGGTTTGAAAAATTACAATGAATTGGTATTAATCGTGAATCTGGTAAATTTATTTGTGCATAGTTGATTGCATCCATATCTTGATCAAGGCCAATAACCTTTCCAGAATTTCCAAGACTTTTAAGTATTCCTATGGTGTGACCGCATCTTCCTAGAGTAGCATCGACATAAATACCATCAGGCTTAATATTAAGACCCTCAATAGATTCATTGAAAAGCACTGATTCATGATGATTTGATTCTATCACTGAGATAATTGATTCATCGTTTTAAAGTGAAAGTTTTGAGATCTCTTCAGGAGTATCGATTTGAGCGCTTAATCTTTCAAGCTTTTCAATTTGATCCTTCCATGCTGCTTCATCCCAAATTTCAAAGCTTGTGCCTTGCCCACTTAAAATTGCTTTATTTGCTAAATTTGCATAGCTCCTGTGAGAGCTTGGCAATAAAATTCTGCCAATTTTATCTAGGTCACAATCACAAGCATGGCCTATAAGTTTTCTGGATATTTTCTTTGAGTGAACATTAAATGAAGGTAGCTTAGCAATTTTATGTTCAAGTTGCTGCCAATCAGGGAGTGGGTATAAAACTAAGCAAGGGTCGTCAGGATGGATACTAAGAACCATCTGCCCAGAGCAGATTTTGGCGACATGATCTTGATGGCGAATAGGAATCTTTACCCTGCCTTTTGAATCAATTGATAATAGATGAATTCCGCGAAACATAAATCCATTTTATACCATTAAATACCATTTATCACCACAAATATTTTTACTTTAAGTTGCTTTATTTTGATTTCTTTTTTTTGTTAGAATGTTATTAATTTATAACATTTTGTATATCACTTAATTTCAGGGAAGATGATGAATAAAAAAGTAGCAATTATTGGTGCTGGCCCAAGTGGCCTGGCGCAACTTAGAGCTTTTAAATCAGCAGAAGAAAATGCTGAAATTGTTCCTGAGGTTATTTGTTTTGAGAAGCAAGATAATTGGGGAGGTTTGTGGAATTATAGCTGGCGGACTGGGCTTGACCAGTATGGTGAAATTGCGCATGGCAGTATGTATCGTTATCTTTGGTCGAATGGTCCTAAAGAGTGTTTAGAATTTGCAGACTACTACTTTGAAGAGCACTTTGGACATCCAATAGCATCTTTTCCACCAAGAGAAGTTTTATTTGACTATATCCAGGGCAGAGTTGAAAAAGCTAATGTTAGAGATAAAATCAGATTTAATAGCGCTATAAGAAACGTTGAATACAGTGAGGAAAGTGGACTATTTACATTATCTATAAGCAATCTAGTTGATGATGAAATGTATTCTGAAGAATTTGATTATGTTATTGTTGCTTCTGGACATTTTTCCACCCCTAATGTTCCCAGTTATGAGGGATTCAACAACTTTAATGGCAGAATATTACATGCCCATGATTTTAGAGATGCATTAGAATTTGAAGGCCAAGATATTTTAATAATTGGAAGTAGTTATTCCGCTGAAGATATTGGCTCCCAATGTTATAAATATGGAGCTAAGTCAATTACAAGTAGTTATCGCACAGCTCCAATGGGGTTTGGATGGCCAGATAATTGGGAAGAGAGGCCTGCACTAATAAAAGTCTCAGGAAATACTGCACATTTCGCTGATGGCAGCTCTAAGGATGTTGACTCAATTATTTTATGTACGGGTTATATTCATCATTTTCCCTTCTTGCCAGATTCGCTGCGCTTAAAAACGAATAATATTCTTTACCCACTAGGATTATTTAAAGGCGTTGTTTGGGAGAAAAATCCAAAGCTTATGTATTTAGGTATGCAAGATCAATGGTATACCTTTAATATGTTCGATGCCCAGGCTTGGTATGCAAGAGATGTCATTCTTAAAAAAATAGAATTGCCTTTATTTAATGATATGCAGGCGCATACACTTGAATGGCATGAGCGAGAAACAGCGCAAGATGATGTTGCCTATGCAATTGACTTTCAAGGCGCTTATACTCAAATGTTAATTGATGAAACTGATTATCCTAATTTTGATATTAAAGGAGTTAATAAAACATTTATGGATTGGAAGCATAACAAAAAAGATGGAATTATGACTTTTAGAGATAAATCACATGCATCTTTAATGACAGGAACTCAGTCTCCACCTCACCATACGCCATGGCTTAAGGCGTTAGATGATTCTTTAGATACCTATTTAGATATTTGATTGTAATGAGCTATTAAATATCACATAAAAAACACTTTTACATAGATTAATTAAGACTAAAATTCCTTCTTTTTTAAAATATAATAATAAGCTATTAATTGGCTAAATTGATGTTGGATGAACTCTACTTTAAACAATACTGTACGTCTTAAAAAATTGATGGCCTTAGCCGGATTATTCTGGTTCTTTTTCCTAATTTTTTATCTTTTAGGAGCCTTAACTTTCCACGCGGGCGAGCAAACTTTTACAGCTCTATATGTTTGGTTCAATAGCTCAATTTTTTCTCCGATATTGATCGCCTTATTGATCGCAACAATTGTCTTTCATGTCGTAACTGCAATTTCTAGACAATTATCAAATAATGTAAGTTCGGGTGATAGATATAAGAAGCCTTATCCAAAAGCTATACCTAGATTAGTTGTATGGTCTGGAGCATCTATTATTCTTATTTTTATAGTTACACATAGTGTTCAAATGTTTTCAATTGATACTATTGACTTATATACTGAGATTCAGTTAATTTTTCAAAGGCCAATGATGTGGGCTATTTATGGTCTTGGAATGATTGCAATATCAACGCACTTGCACCATGGGTTGACAAACGTACTCCAAACATTAGGTATTTCAAGTAAACAACCCAAGGGCTTAGCATTTGGAATTGTTTTTTTAATTATGGCTGGCTATGCTTCAATTCCACTAGGTATTTTGTATGCAAAAATTTAATTCAAATGTACCGACTGGCCCCTTAGAAGGTAGATGGGAAAAACATAAATTTGATCTGTCACTTATCGCGCCGCAAAATAGAAAAAAATATAATATTATTGTTATTGGAACTGGTCTTGCGGGAGCATCTTTGTGCGCAACTCTTGGTGAGGCGGGCTACAATGTCCAGTCTTTTTGTTACAACGATAGCCCAAGAAGAGCACACTCAATAGCAGCACAAGGTGGCGTCAATGCCAGTAAAAATTACCAAAATGATGGTGATAGTACCTGGAGGCTTTTCTATGACACAATCAAGGGTGGTGATTTCCGCGCAAGGGAGTCAAATATATATCGCTTAGCTCAATTAAGTTGTAATATTATTGATCAAGCAGTTTCACAGGGCGTTCCTTTTGCTAGAGAATATAGTGGTTATTTAGCAAATAGATCATTTGGCGGAACTCAAGTATCTCGAACTTTTTATGCTCGTGGCCAGACTGGACAGCAGCTCTTATTAGGTGCATATGGCTCAATGAGTAAAGAAATAGCTTCTGGAAGAGTAAAGCATACCTCCAGATCTGAAATGTTAGAAATAATATTGATTGATGGAAAAGCTCGAGGAGTCGTAATGCGAAATTTAATCACGGGAGACATTTCTTCACATGTTGCTGACTGTGTTGTAATGTGCACTGGTGGTTACAGTAACGCCTACTTTCTATCAACTAATGCGAAAGGATGTAATACTTCGGCAACATGGAGGGCGCATAAAAATGGGGCTTATTTTGCAAATCCAAGTTTTACTCAAATTCATCCAACTTGCGTTCCACCAACTGGTGATAGTCAATCCAAACTAACACTCATGAGTGAGTCTTTAAGAAATGATGGTAGGATATGGGCCCCAAAAAATATTGAAGATTGTGATAAAAATCCAAATGATATTCTAGAGGAAAATAGAGATTATTTCTTGGAGCGAATGTACCCTGCATTTGCAAATCTAGTTCCAAGGGATATTGCATCAAGAGCACTTAAGAGTATTTGTGATGAGGGGCGCGGTGTTGGCTCAATCATTAATGATCAAAGACTTGGTGTTTATCTTGATTTTTCTTCGGTCATTGAGAAAATGGGTGCTGATAAAGTTAAAGAAAAATACGGTAACTTGTTTGATATGTATAAAAGTATTACAGGTGAAAACCCTTATGAAGTTCCAATGAAGATTTATCCTGCACCGCATTACACAATGGGTGGTTTATGGGTTGATTACAACTTAATGACTACGATTGATGGCCTGTTTGCTTGTGGTGAAGCAAATTTCTCTGATCATGGGGCAAATCGATTAGGCGCCTCTGCGTTGATGCAAGGATTGGCTGATGGTTATTTCATTGCTCCTCAAACTGTAGCTAATTATCTAGCCCGTGGAAAATTTGAAAAGATAAGTAATGATCATCCTGAGGTCAAAGCTTCTATTGATGCGGTTAAAAGTCGTATAGATAAGTTAATGAATGCCCCAAAACCAGAACATTCTCCGGACTATTTTCATAGAAAGGTTGGTAGTATTTTATGGGCTGCATGCGGAATGGCAAGAGATAAAAAAGCACTTGAAGAGGCAGTAGAATCAATTAAAAAATTAAAGTCAGATTTTTGGCAAAGTATTAAAGTTACTGGCTCGGATGCTGACTTTAATCAAACTTTGGAAAAGGCTGGAAGGGTTGCAGACTTTATTGAGCTTGGCCATCTGATGTGTGTTGATGCGCTTGATCGTGAGGAGTCTTGTGGTGCTCATGCGCGCCTTGAGTATCTTGCTGAAAGCGGTGATGCTATGAGAGATGATGAGAACTATGGTTATGTATCAGCATGGGAATTTAATGAGAATGGTCCCGAGCTTCATAAAGAAGAGCTTAATTATGAATTTATCAAGCCAACATATAGGGACTATAAATGAATTTTACACTGCATATCTGGAGACAAAAAAATACGAGTAGTGATGGAAGCTTTGTAACTTATGAAGTCGAAGATATTGATAGTGATACCTCGTTTTTAGAGATGCTTGATTACTTAAATGAAAAGTTGATTGAGAAAGGTGAGGATTGTGTAGTATTTGATTATGACTGTAGAGAAGGTATTTGTGGAACCTGCTCACTAGTGATTAATGGCCACCCTCATGGTGAAAAGAAAGCAACGACTACGTGCCAGTTGTACATGAGAGATTATGCTAATCAGAGAGAGCTTTGGATCGAGCCATGGCGAGCTCAGAGCTTTCCGATTATGAAGGATTTGGCAGTTAAGCGAGAACCTTTTGATCGAATTATCCAGTCTGGAGGGTTTATTTCTGTTTCTGTTGGTTCCGCTCCTGAAGCTAACTCTCTGCTAGTTAATAAAGATGCAGCTGATTGTGCATTTGATTCAGCAATTTGTATTGGATGCGGCGCTTGTGTTGCGGTTTGTCCAAATGCTTCAGCAAGCCTATTTGTGGCTGCAAAGATTAATCATTTTGAGCAGTTACCTCAAGGCAAAATTGAAAGCAAGAAGCGCGCACAAAGAATGATAAATCAGATGGAACAAGAAGGCTTTGGAAGTTGTTCAAATCATCGGCACTGTGAGACTGTTTGTCCAAAAGAAATTTCAGTTAGCAATATTGCTACAATGAATAATTTGCTATTAGCTTAATTAGATAGCTATTTTTTATATTTTTAGGGAGGTGTTATGAAAGTTGTTGTATTAGGCGCTGCTGGCGGAATTGGTCAGGCGTTAGGGTTATTATTGAAAACACAGTTACCAAATGGAACTGAATTGTCTTTATATGACATTGCCCCTGTTACCCCAGGTGTTGCAAAAGATTTGAGTCATATTCCGACAGCAGTTAATGTTTCTGGTTTTGCAGGCGAAGACCCTTCACCTGCTTTAGTAAATGCTGATATTGTATTAATTTCTGCTGGCGTAGCTCGAAAGCCTGGAATGGACAGGTCAGATCTTTTTAAGATTAATGCAGGTATCGTTAAAAATCTCGTATCAGCATGTGCAGATACTTGTCCAAATGCTTTAATTGGAATTATTACAAACCCAGTAAATACAACAGTTGCAATTGCAGCAGATGTTTTAAAGAAAAAAGGAGTTTACGATCCAGCGCGCTTATTTGGTATTACGACTTTAGATATTATTCGTTCTAGTACTTTTGTTGCTGAAGTTAAGGGGGTAAATCCTGAAGATGTAAGTGTTCCTGTAATTGGTGGCCATTCAGGAATTACTATCCTTCCATTGCTTTCACAGTCAGGTTTTGACTTTGATGAGGCTAGTGCAGCTTCAATGACGAAACGCATACAAAATGCAGGAACTGAGGTTGTTGAAGCAAAAGCAGGTGGTGGTTCAGCTACTTTATCAATGGGTCAGGCAGCGGCAAAATTTGGCTTGTCTCTAGTACGTGCTCTTAAAGGTGAAGAAGGCATAATAGAGTGTACTTATGTTGAAGGGTCGGGAGACAGGGCTCGTTTTTTTGCGCAACCTGTTCTTTTAGGTAAAAATGGTGTTGAAAAAATACTGGGTTTTGGAGATCTTTCAGTATTTGAAGAAAAAACACTTAATGCCGCACTTGAAACCCTCAGATCTGATATTAAAATCGGTGAAGAGTTTGTTTCTCAAAATTAAAAATAATTAAATAAGGCAAAAATGTCACAAACTTTACATGATAAGGCTTTAGCTTATCACCAAGAAGGTAGGCCTGGGAAGATTAATGTTTCTTCGCATAAAAAATTAGATAATGAACAAGATCTTAGCTTGGCTTATAGTCCAGGCGTAGCAGCTCCTGTAAGAGAAATTGCAAAAGACCCTAGTGCTGTAAATAAGTATACTATTAAAGGTAATTTGGTGGCAGTGATTACTGATGGTTCAGCTGTTCTAGGGCTTGGAAATGTTGGGCCTTTGGCGGCAAAACCAGTAATGGAGGGGAAAGCTGTATTATTTAAGCGTTTTGCAGGTATTGATGTTTTTAATATTGAGTTAGATACGCAAGATGTTGACGAAATTGTCAATACAATTAAAAATATTGCGCCTACATTTGGTGGGATTAATTTAGAAGATATCTCTGCACCGCGCTGCTTTGAGATTGAAAAGAGATTAATTGAAGAGTTAGATATACCTGTTTTTCATGATGATCAGCATGGGACTGCTATTATTGTTGCAGCTGGTCTTTTAAATGCACTCGAAATTCAAGAAAAAAACTTTAATGAAGCAAAGATTGTATGTGCTGGAGCTGGATCTGCAGGAATTGCAACATTAAATTTGTTACTTGAACTTGGTTTTAGTAAAGATAATATTTTGCTGGTTGATCGTAATGGAGTGGTTTCAATAAATAGTGAAAATTTAAGTAAGGAAAAACAAGCTTTTGCTTCAAATACTGATAAAAAAACTTTAAGTGATGCAATAGATGGTTCTGATGTTTTTATAGGAGTTGCTAGAGGAAACCTTGTAACTAAAGAGATGGTTAAGTCGATGGCTGAAAGACCTATAATTTTTGCATTATCTAATCCTGATCCAGAAATTTCTCCAGTAGATGTTTATGCTTGCAGGAATGATGTGCTTATGGCCACAGGTAGAAGTGATTATCCAAATCAAGTTAACAATGTTCTTGGGTTTCCTTATATTTTTAGAGGGGCACTTGATGCTAATTCTAAAATTATTAATACTGAAATGAAGATTGCAGCAGTTCATGCACTTAAAGACTTGGTTAAACTTCCAGCACCTAATGAATTACTAGAAATTTATAAGGGCATGAGTTTGACTTTTGGAAAAGACTACTTTATTCCTAAACCCTTTGATCCTAGGCTAATTAAAGTTGTTCCAAAAGCAATATTTGATGCAGCAGTTTCTAGTGGCGCATCTAGGGAAAAATAATCATCTAAAAACCTAATAATTGCTAGATTTATTCCTTGCTAAGAGTAATTAGTTATGGGATAATGTCCCATTGTTTTTTTGGAGGGGTGGCCGAGTGGTTAAAGGCGACGGACTGTAAATCCGTTCTCTCTGAGTACGTTGGTTCGAATCCAACTCCCTCCACCAGAAGAGCATGAGAATAAGAAATTGCGGGTGTCGTATATTGGTATTACCTTAGCCTTCCAAGCTAATGAGGTGGGTTCGATTCCCATCACCCGCTCCATGTGGTTAGGGCTGTGCTCACCTAGCTCAGTTGGTAGAGCACTTCCTTGGTAAGGAAGAGGTCGCCGGTTCAAATCCGGTGGTGAGCTCCACATAAATTGAATGAATATAGAGAGGATTAGAAATGGCAAAAGAGAAATTTGAAAGAACCAAACCACACGTAAATGTGGGAACAATTGGTCACGTTGACCATGGAAAAACTACTTTAACTGCAGCCCTTACTAAGGTTATGGCTGAAATGAACGGCGGTGAATTCAAGGATTATGCAAACATTGATAATGCTCCTGAAGAAAGAGAACGTGGTATCACGATCTCAACAGCGCACGTAGAATATGAATCAGCGGTTCGTCACTACGCTCACGTTGATTGTCCAGGACACGCGGATTATGTTAAGAACATGATTACAGGTGCTGCTCAAATGGACGGCGCTATTATTGTAATTGCTGCTACTGATGGACCAATGGCTCAAACGCGTGAGCACATTCTATTGTCTCGTCAAGTTGGTGTTCCTTACATCGTTGTTTACATGAACAAAGCCGATATGGTTGATGATGAAGAATTAGTAGAGCTTGTTGAAATGGAAATCCGCGAACTGTTGACAGAATATGAATTCCCAGGCGATGACACTCCAGTGATCTTTGGTTCAGCTTTGAAGGCATTAGAAGGTGATACATCAGATATTGGTGTTCCTTCAATTATGAAGCTAGTTGAAGCACTAGACACATACATCCCAACTCCAGTTCGTGACACGGATAAAACATTCCTAATGCCAATTGAGGATGTGTTCTCAATCTCAGGTCGTGGAACAGTTGTAACAGGTCGTATCGAGCGTGGTGTTGTTAATGTGGGTGATGAAATTGAAATCGTTGGTATTAAAGACACGCAGTTAACTACTTGTACGGGTGTTGAAATGTTTAGAAAATTGCTTGATTCAGGTGAAGCAGGTGATAACGTTGGTGTTCTTCTACGTGGTACTAAGCGTGAAGATGTTGAGCGTGGTCAAGTACTTGCTAAAAAAGGTACGATTAACCCGCACACTAAGTTTGAAGCAGAGATTTATGTTTTAAGTAAAGAAGAAGGTGGACGTCATACTCCATTCTTTAATAATTATCGTCCTCAGTTCTACTTTAGAACAACAGATGTTACTGGTGCATGCGAACTGCCAAAAGGCGTTGAAATGGTTATGCCAGGTGACAATGTGAAGATGTCAATTGAGTTACTAGCTCCAATCGCAATGGAAGAAGGTTTAAGATTTGCAATTAGAGAAGGTGGACGCACAGTAGGTGCTGGAGTCGTCTCGAAAATTACGAGTTAAAAGTTAATTAGCTAGTAGTTGCTTTTTATTGGCAGCTACTTTTTTGGGTTTGAATTTAGGCAAGTGGCTCAATTGGTAGAGTAGTGGTCTCCAAAACCATTGGTTGGGGGTTCGAGTCCCTCCTTGCCTGCCAAATTTAAGGAAATATGTGAGTAATTTAATAGAAAATATAAAGAGTATTAATATATTGAGAAATACAGCTATTCCAGCTGTAATCGTTGCAATCTTAGCGCTTGCTTTTTATTATTTGACTCCATTTGTGTATGAAGGTAATGAATATTTTTCTATGAAGCCTCTTTACCAAACTCTTATTACTCTTTTCATATTTTTAATTGCGGGAACATTATTTTTTATATCCACTCAAGGTGATCGCTTAATTCATTTTTTAAAAGAAACTCGAATTGAATTACGTAAGGTAGTTTTTCCAACTCGCTCAGAAACTATAAAAACTACTGGAATGATTATGATTGCAGTGGTTTTAGTTGCAATTTTTTTGTGGATCGTTGATGCATTCCTTTCTTGGGGTGTCCAATCCATTTCGTCAATCAACATTTTTTAAGTAAAGGATTATCATGTCTAAGAATTGGTTTGTAATCCACGCTAGAAGTGGCTATGAAGCGAAAGTTAAAATAGCTATTGAAGAGGCTGTCGTTAGAGAAGGCATTAAAGAATTAGTTGAAGAGATTCTTATTCCAACTGAACAAGTAGTTGAGTTAAAAGGTGGTAAGAAAAAAGAAACTGAGCGTAAATTTTTCCCGGGCTATATGTTGATAAAGATGGAGCTTACTGAACCTAGTTGGTTATTAGTTAAAAACACTACTAATGTTATTGGGTTTATAGGTGGTTCATCTGGAAAGCCTTCCCCAATTACCCAAAGAGAGGTAGATAGAATATTTGCACGTGTTCAAGAAGGTGCTGATAAACCTAAGCCTAAGGTTGCATTTCAACCGGGTGAAGAAGTTTTGGTTACTGAAGGTCCGTTTAATGAATTTAATGGAATTGTTGAAAGTGTCAATTATGAAAAGAGTTTGCTGACAGTGGAGGTTTTAATTTTTGGTCGAACTACTGCAGTTGAATTAGAGTTTTCTCAAGTAGAGAAGACATAAGTCAGTCGCTAGTGACTGAGATTGTTTACGGGGAGCTTAAAAGCGCTTGAACCCATAGGAGATAAAGATGGCAAAAAAAATTGAGTCATATATAAAGTTGCAAGTTCCTGCGGCAGAGGCAAATCCTTCGCCACCAGTTGGGCCAGCACTTGGTCAGCATGGTGTAAATATTATGGATTTTTGCAAGGCTTTTAACGCTCAGACGCAAGAACTTGATAAAGGTATGCCTGTTCCAGTAATTATTACTGTTTACAGTGATCGTAGTTTTACATTTATAACTAAAACACCTCCAGCGGCAGTTTTACTTCTAAAAGTCACAGGTATCGAAAAAGGAAGTGGCGAGCCACATCTTAATAAGGTTGGTAAGGTTACTCGTGCTCAATTAGAAGAAGTTGCGAATATAAAAATGAAAGACTTAAACGCAAATGATTTAGATGCAGCGGTTCAAATTGTTGCGGGTACTGCTCGCTCAATGGGCATTGTGGTGGAGGGTTAAAGATGGCTAATTTATCAAAAAATCAAAAAGCAAGTGCTTTAAAAATTAAAGAGGGTTCTAAATACGCAATTACTGAGGCATTAGCGTTAGTGAAGGATTGTGCGTCAGCTAAGTTCGATGAGTCAGTTGATGTAAGTATTAATCTAGGTATTGATACAAAAAAATCAGATCAAAATGTCCGTGGGGCAGTTGTCCTTCCTAATGGAACTGGAAAAGCTGTACGCGTAGCAGTTTTTACCCAGGGCGATAATGTTCAAAAAGCAACTGATGCAGGTGCAGATATTGTTGGTATGGATGATTTAATGAAAAGTATGCAGGATGGAGATTTAAATTACGATGTTGTTATTGCATCTCCAGACGCAATGGGTGTTGTTGGAAGATTAGGTCAAGTTCTTGGGCCTCGTGGATTGATGCCAAACCCCAAAGTTGGAACTGTAACACCTGACGTTGCTACGGCAGTAAAAAATGCAAAAGCAGGTCAAGTTCGTTACCGCGCTGATAAAGCTGGAATTATTCATGCTGGTATTGGAAAAGCTTCTTTTGATGTAAAAGCATTAGAAGAGAATATTGTTGCACTAATTGATGCGATTAAAAAAGCTAAACCAAGTTCAACAAAAGGTATTTATATCAAAAAAGTAAGCGTTTCATCGACTATGGGTCCAGGCCTTAGTGTTGATGGTGCAAGTGTAGATATTTAAATAGATTTAAAAGCTGCTAATTTAATAATTATCAGCTAAGTAATTCTTTGGGCGACAAGGTGACTTGTTCTGCCTCAAAGACCATAGGTGCGACAGGTTGATTATGATTTGTTGCTTAATAAATTGATCCTTCAATTTGCCTATGTAGAGGGTATGGAAATACCTTGTGGCGAAAGTTATAATTTTATAGCTTTCATTTTTTAATTGTTCAGGAGAGATTATGGCTCTAAATCTTGAAGCAAAAAAAGCAGTTGTCGAACAGGTAAATGCAGTAGCTAATGGTGCTGTGTCTGTAGGTGTTGCTGAGTATCGTGGATTGAATGTTGGACAAATGACTAATTTGCGTAATGCTGCTATGGACGCAGATGTTTCTTTGCGTGTTGTAAAAAATACGCTTGCAAAGATTGCATTAGCTGAGACAGGATGTGAATGTATTACTCCAGTCTTAAGTGGACCGGTTATCTTGGGTTTTTCGCAAGAGGATCCTGGCGCTGTAGCTCGTGTTTTTCGTGACTTCATTAAAGATAATGAAGCATTAGTTGTTAAAGGTTTGGGAGTATCCGGTGAATTTATTGATGCAGATCAACTAAAAAGAATCGCGAGCTTACCAACTAAAGATCAAGCAATCAGTATGTTGATGGCGTTGATGCTTGCACCAACTGAGAAGTTAGTGAGAACTTTAAATGAAGTTCCAACTAAATTAACTCGAGTTGTAGCAGCTATTCGTGATCAAAAATAATAATAATTATATATAGGAGTAAATATCATGGCGAAATTAAGCAATGAAGATATTTTAGGTGCAATTGCAGATATGTCTGTAATGGATGTTGTTGAACTAGTGTCAGCAATGGAAGAGAAGTTTGGAGTTTCTGCAGCAGCGGTTGCAACAGCCCCAGTAGCAGCAGCAGCAGATGCTGGTGCAGCAGTTGAAGAAAAGACTGAGTTCAATGTAATGCTTACAAGCTTTGGTGAGAAGAAAGTTGCAGTTATTAAAGCTGTTCGTACTATTACAGGATTAGGTCTTAAAGAGGCTAAAGATCTTGTTGAAAGTGCTCCTGCAGCAGTTAAAGAAGGCGCATCAAAATCTGAAGCTGAAGACATTCAAAAGCAGCTTGAAGAAGCTGGTGCTAGCGTAGAGCTTAAGTAATTTGTTCAATGCTACAAACCAAAATCCCCAAAAGGGGATTTTGGTGTTTTTTTTAGAAGTAATTTTGAAAACTATTTATTGATTATTACGAGGCATCCATGACTTATTCATTTACAGAAAAAAAACGTATCAGAAATAATTTTGGAACAAGAGAGTCGATTCTTAAAGAGCCAGATTTATTATCTATTCAGATTAATTCATTTAATGCATTTATTCAAAAAGGTGCTACTGAAAAGGAAAATATTGGCCTCCACTCTGTTTTTCAATCTGTATTTCCTATCACAGCGC
Source organism: uncultured Candidatus Thioglobus sp. (assembly GCA_905612405.1). Taxonomy (GTDB): domain Bacteria; phylum Pseudomonadota; class Gammaproteobacteria; order PS1; family Pseudothioglobaceae; genus Pseudothioglobus. The sequence goes on along the minus strand of CAJQRX010000014.1, from coordinate 13,234 downwards.
TGAATGGCTATGCTGAAATTGAATATGTAGATTATGAACTTCAAGAACCCAAATATAATGTCAAAGAGTGTAAGTTGCGAGGAGTTACCTATGCTGCAACTTTACAAGTCAAGCTTAACTTAGTTCTTTTTGATAAAAATGGTTCTAATTTAAAGAAGAAACGTCGGGTTAAGCAGGTTATTGAAGAAAGTGTCTATCTAGGACAGCTTCCATTAATGACTGACACTGGAACTTTTGTAATTAATGGTACAGAGCGTGTTGTAGTTTCACAACTTCATCGTTCACCAGGAGTTATTTTTGAGCATGATAAAGGAAAGACTCATTCGTCTGGAAAAATATTATTCTCTTCACGAATTATCCCTTACCGTGGATCATGGTTAGATTTTGAGTTTGATCATCATGAGCATTTGTTTGTTAGAATAGATAGAAGAAGAAAATTACCTGTGACCACATTGCTTAGAGCAATGGGACAATCTACAAATGACATTATTGATACTTTCTTTGATCATATTGTTGTTAAGCTAAAATCTAAATCATGTGACTTAGTTATTAAGCCTGAACGCTTGAAGGGAATCATTGCTGAATTTGATATTTTAGTTGGTAAGAATGTAGTTGTTGAGCAGGGCCGTCGTATTACTGCTAAACATGCAAAAATTCTTCAAGATGCAAAAATTGAGTCGATTAATGCCCCACTCGATTATCTTATTGGGAAGGTAATTTCTTCAGATGTAGTTGATACTGATTCTGGAGAAATTTTATTAGCTGCAAACTCATTAATAACTGAAGAGTCTATTGAAGTTTTAACAGCAACTAAGATTAAGAAAATTAATATCATTTATCTTAATGATGCAGAAAATGGTATCTATATTTCAGACACTTTGCGTTTAGATGAGTTACAAACAGAAATTGAAGCTCGTATGTCAATATATCATGTTATGAGACCAGGTGAACCTGCAACTGAAGATGCGGTTAACACACTTTTTTCTAATCTATTTTTTAATAATGATCGTTATGATCTTTCTCGTGTTGGTCGAATGAAGCTAAATAGACGATTAGGGGTTGCTAGTGAAACAGGCGAGCATGTTCTTACTCATGATGATATTATTAATGTAATAAAACAGTTAATTGATATTAAAAATGGACATGATGTTGTAGATGATGTTGACACCCTAGCCAATAGACGTGTAAGAGCAATTGGTGAAATGATTGAAAATCAATTTAGAATTGGCCTTATTCGTGTGGAAAAAGCGGTTAAAGAAGGACTAAATCTTGCTGAAACAGATGAATTAACTCCCCAAGATCTTATTAATTCTAAGCCAGTTTCAGCTGCAGTTAGAGAATTCTTTGGGTCTTCACAGTTATCTCAATTTATGGATCAAGTAAATCCATTGTCTGGAGTTACTCATAAACGACGTATATCAGCTTTAGGTCCAGGTGGTCTTACAAGAGAGCGTGCTGGCTTTGAAGTTCGTGATGTGCATCCATCTCATTATGGTCGGCTATGTCCAATTGAAACTCCAGAAGGTCCAAATATTGGCTTAATTAATACTTTAGCAGTATATGCAAGAACAAATGATTATGGATTTTTAGAGACACCATATCAAGTAGTTAAAAAAGGATTAGTTACTAAAGAAATTATTTATGTATCAGCAATTGATGAGATTGATCACACAATAGCTCAGGCAAATTCTAAAGTTGATGATAAGGGTGTTTTGGTAGATGATCTTGTTTCAGGAAGGCATAAAAATGAATTTGTACTGGTAGATAAATCTGAAGTAACTTTGATTGATATTGACTCTAAACAGATATCATCAGTAGCTGCATCACTCATACCTTTTCTTGAGCATGATGATGCTAACCGTGCATTAATGGGCTCCAATATGCAGAGACAAGCAGTTCCTGTACTTCGTGCTGAGAAGCCGTTAGTTGGGACAGGTATTGAGCGCGTTGTTGCAACTGATTCACGAGTCTGTGTAGTTGCAAATCATGATGGAGTTGTTGAAACAGTTGATGCTTCTAGAATAGTAATCCGAGTAGATGCTAAACAAGCAAAAGCTGGTGAGCTGGGAGTTGATATTTATAGCTTAGTCAAATATTCTCGTTCAAATCAAAATACTTGTATCAATCAAAAACCACTTGTTCAGCCAGGTGATAAAGTTGTTGCGGGAGATGTATTGGCAGATGGTCCATCTACAGATTTAGGTGAGCTAGCATTAGGTCAAAATATGATGATCGCCTTTATGCCATGGAATGGTTATAACTTTGAAGACTCAATATTAATATCTGAAAAAGTTGTCCAAGAAGATCGATATACTTCAATTCATATTGAAGAGTTGACAGCTTATGCAAGAGATACAAAACTTGGTGCTGAAGAGGTTACTGCAGATATTCCTAATGTAAGTGAATCTGCGTTATCAAAACTTGATGATGTAGGTATTGTATATGTTGGTGCCCGAGTAAAAGGTGGTGATATTCTTGTGGGCAAGGTTACTCCTAAAAGTGAAACAGTTCTATCTCCGGAAGAGAAATTATTGAGAGCCATATTCGGAGAAAAAGCTAATAATGTTAAGGATACTTCTTTAAGAATGGGTGCTTCAAAATCAGGCGTAGTAATAGATGTTCAAATATTTACTAAGGATCGAATTGCAAAAGATTCTCGTGCACTGGTTATTGATGAAGAGCGTTTAGAAAATATCAAAAAAGATATTGATGATGAATTTGGAATAATTGATGGTGACATTTTTCGCCGAATTCGATTAAAGCTTTCTGGAAATATTTCAACGAGTAATATCGGAAATATTAAAAGTGGTGATAAGCTAGCTTCTAAGGACTTAAAGTCTTTAGAAAATAGTGAATTAGCAAAATTAAAAGTTAAGGATGCAGCCATCAATAAAGAAGTTGCTGCTCTGGTTAAGCAGTCAAAAGCTAAACAAGAGGAATTTGAACTTTTTTATGAGCAAGAAAGTGCCAAGATTAAAGAAGGTGCTGAATTGCCTCCAGGGGTTCAAAAGATGGTAAAGGTTTATGTGGCAACACGAAAAACCCTCCAGGTAGGTGATAAGATGGCTGGACGACACGGAAATAAGGGTGTTATTTCACGAGTATCTCCAGTTGAGGATATGCCCCATCTTTCAGATGGCACACCAGTAGATGTTGTTCTTAATCCTCTTGGTGTTCCGTCGCGAATGAATGTTGGACAGGTTCTTGAGGTCCACTTAGGCTGGGCTGCTAAGGGCTTGGGACAAAAGATTGGTGATTTACTAGACGAGCATCGTAAAGATACTATTAAGCAAATACGTTCAATGCTGGATTCTATTTATAATAGTTATGGAAAAGCTGAGGACTTGAAGTCATTTAGTGATGATGAGATATTAGAATTAGCAAACAATCTTCGCTCTGGTGTTCCAATGGCTACTCCAGTTTTTGATGGAATTAAAGAAGAAGATATTAAGTCTTTACTTAAGATGGCAGATTTGCCTGAGAGTGGTCAAATTCAACTATTTGATGGCCGAACAGGCGATTCATTTGACCGCGATATAACCGTCGGTTATATGCATATGCTTAAGCTAAATCATTTAGTTGACGATAAGATGCATGCTCGCTCTACAGGACCATATTCATTAGTTACCCAACAACCACTGAGTGGTAAAGCTCAGTTTGGTGGTCAAAGGTTTGGTGAAATGGAGGTTTGGGCTCTTGAGGCATATGGTGCAGCTTATACGCTTCGTGAAATGCTAACGGTTAAGTCTGATGATGTTACTGGAAGAGCGAAGATGTATAAAAATATAGTGGATGGTGAGAATCGTACTGAGTCAGTAATGCCAGAGTCATTTAATGTTCTAGTGAAAGAAATTCGATCTCTAGGTATTGATACTGAACTTGAACAACATTAAATTAGGAGAATCCTTTGAAAGATTTATTACAAATTTTAAAACAGCAAAATAAAGATCAAGATTTTGATGCAATAAGAGTTGGACTTGCTTCCCCTGAAAAAATTCGTTCATGGTCGTTTGGTGAAGTAAAAAAACCTGAAACTATCAACTATAGAACCTTTAAACCAGAAAGAGAGGGGTTGTTTTGTGCCAAGATTTTCGGACCTATGAAAGATTTTGAGTGCTTGTGTGGTAAATATAAGCGTATGAAGTTTAGGAATGTCGTTTGTGAAAAGTGTGGCGTTGAAGTTACTCTTTCTAAAGTAAGACGAGAGAGAATGGGCCACATAGAACTTGCTGCTCCAGTTGCACATATTTGGTATCTTAAGTCATTACCTTCTAGATTAGGTTTGCTTATGGATATGACTTTAAAAGACATTGAAAGGGTTCTTTATTTTGAAGCATTTTTGGTAACTGATCCTGGTAGTACACCATTAATCAAAAAACAACTTCTTACTGAAGAAATGTATTTTGACGCTTTAGATCAATATGGCGATGATGAGTTTGTTGCAAAAATGGGCGCAGAAGCAATGCAGGATGTTCTTGCAGAAATGCAACTTGAAAAAGAGGCGGCAAATTTGCGTGAAGATGCTTTAAATACTAAGTCACAAACTAAACTTAAGAAAATTAATAAGCGTCTAAAGTTAGTTGACTCATTAATAAAATCAGGAAACAAGCCAGAATGGATGGTATTGAATGTGCTCCCTATTCTTCCTCCAGATTTAAGGCCTTTGGTTCCATTGGATGGTGGTCGTTTTGCAACATCTGATTTAAATGATTTGTACCGTCGAGTAATTAACAGAAATAACCGTCTTGGAAGATTATTGGAGCTTGATGCACCTGAAATCATAGTTAGAAATGAAAAACGTATGCTTCAAGAGGCTGTAGATTCTCTAATTGATAATGGCCGCCGTGGCCGTGCGGTGATGGGGAATAATAGACGCCCTCTTAAGTCAATTGCTGATATGATAAAGGGTAAGCAAGGACGTTTCCGTCAAAATTTACTTGGAAAAAGAGTTGACTATTCTGGGCGTTCAGTCATTGTTTGTGGTCCATATTTAAAACTTCATCAGTGTGGACTTCCTAAGAAAATGGCTTTAGAGCTTTTCAAGCCTTTTATTTATAATCGCCTCCAGGCTAACGGATTAGCTTCGACTATTAAAGCTGCAAAGAAAATGGTTGAAAGTGAGATTCCTGAAGTTTGGGATATTCTTGAAAGAGTTGTACATCAGCATCCGGTTTTATTAAATCGTGCACCAACACTTCATAGACTTGGTATTCAAGCATTTGAACCTCTTTTAATTGAAGGGAAGGCTATTCAGCTTCATCCTTTAGTATGTACTGCATTTAATGCTGACTTTGATGGTGATCAGATGGCTGTTCATGTACCTCTTTCTGAGGAAGCTCAATTAGAAGCAAGAACTCTAATGCTGGCTTCAAATAATATTCTACATTTAGCTAGTGGTGATCCAATTATTATTCCATCTCAGGATGTAATTCTTGGTCTTTACTATATGACTAGAGAGATGGTTAATCAACAGGGTGAAGGTATGATTTTTGCTAATACTAATGAAGCACTTTCTGCTTATGATGCCAAATTAGTTAGCCTTCATGCAAAGATTAAATTAAGAGTGCAAGATTATAAAAAAATAGATTCTATATTTACTCCTTCAAGTACTCGTATAGTAGAAACCACAATAGGAAGAGCGATTTTTTCTAGAATTTTGCCTAAAGGCTTATCATTTGATTTAATCAATGAAGCTTTAACTAAAAAAGTAGTTTCAAATTTAATTCACGTTTGCTATAGGTCTCAAGAGCTTAAAGAGACTGTAATTTTTGCTGATCAAATGATGTACATGGGTTTTGAATACTCAACTAAATCAGGAATATCATTTTGCTCCAATGATATGATTATTCCAAGTGAAAAAGCTGAGATGATTGATAAAGCTACTGCTCAAGTTAAAGATGTTCAACAACAATTTGCTTCTGGCGTTGTTACTAATGGAGAGCGCTACAATAAAGTTATTGATATATGGTCAAGAACTTCTGAGGAAGTTGCAAAAGCAATGATGGATAAGGTTGGTTATGAGGATATAACTGATGCTGAAGGAAATACAGAAAAGAAACCATCATTTAACTCAATTTATATGATGGCAGACTCTGGAGCTCGAGGTTCTCCTGCTCAAATCAGGCAGTTGGCTGGAATGCGTGGTCTAATGGCAAAGCCAGATGGGTCAATTATTGAGACACCAATTACAAGCAATTTCCGTGAAGGTCTTAATAATATGCAGTACTTTATATCTACTCATGGAGCTCGAAAAGGCTTGGCTGATACAGCATTAAAAACTGCAAATTCTGGCTATTTGACTCGTCGCTTGGTTGATGTGGGTCAGGATCTTGTGGTAACAGAAGAAGATTGTGGTACTAAGAATGGCTTGGTAATGAAGTCAGTAATTGATGGGGGGAATGTTGTTCAAACATTAGGAACTGCAGTCCTTGGTAGGGTTGTATCTGAAGATGTACTGACTCCGAATACTAAAGATATATTATTAAAAAAAGACCATTTAATTACATTAGATGATTCAGATAAGATTAATGAGTTAGGTATTGAATTTATTAAAGTTCGCTCGGCAATTACTTGCGAATTATCTTATGGTGTTTGTGCGTCATGTTATGGAAATGATATGGCAAGAGGCCATAAAATTGGTGTTGGTGAAGCTGTTGGTGTTATAGCTGCTCAATCAATTGGTGAGCCTGGAACTCAGCTAACAATGAGAACTTTCCATATTGGAGGTGCTGCTAGTTCATCTACTGCAGTTAATAGTATTAATATTGATACTGATGGTATTGTTCATTTTGAAAATATGAAGTCTATCAAAAATGCTAGTGGTGATTTAGTAGTTGTCTCCAGATCTTCCGAAGCTTCTATTAGAAATGAGTTAGGTCAAGTAAAGGAACGTTATAAGCTACCTTATGGAGCCATTGTTCATTTTAAAGATGGTGGCAAGGTCAAGGCTAAAGATAAGATTGCTGATTGGGATCCACACACTCATCCAATAATTGCGGAAAACTCTGGAAGAGTTTCATTTATTGATTTTGTTGAAGGCTTAACAGTTGTAAAAAACTCAGACCCACTAACTGGTTTAATCTTCTTCGAAATAATTGAGGAAGCACAAAGAACTTCAGCGGCAAAAGATATGAAGCCAGTGATTCAATTAGCTGATAAAAAAGATAAAAAATCTATACTATCAACTCACTATTTGCCATCAGGAGTTAAAATTAATTTAGAAGATGGTCAACTCATTGCTGCAGGATCAATACTTGCGAAGATCCCTAAAGCTGTTTCAAAAACAAGTGATATTACTGGTGGTTTACCAAGAGTTGCTGATTTATTTGAAGCTCGTAAAGCTAAAGATCATGCAATTCTAGCGGAAACTATAGGTACTATAAGTTTTGGAAGTCCTACAAAATCTAAAGTTCGTATGCTCATTACAAGTGATGAAGGTGATATAACTGAAATGATGATTCATCATTGGAGAGCTATTAACGTATTTGATGGCGAAACTGTTGAAAAAGGTGATGTAATTTCTGATGGACCATACAATCCTCACGATATTCTTCGTTTATTAGGTGTTGAGGCTTTAGCTAATTATATGGTTAGAGAAGTTCAAAATGTTTATCGACTTCAAGGAGTTAAGATTTCTGATAAACATATTGAAGTCGTAGTTAAACAAATGTTGCGGAAAGTTGAAATTATTGATAATGGAGCCTCTAATTATGTGAATGGAGAAACTGCAGAATTTGTTCATGTTGTTGAGAAAAATAAACAATTAAAGGCTCAAAAGAAAGATGAAATAGTCTTTCAAAGGCTGTTAATGGGTATTACAAAAGCTTCATTGTCTACTGAGTCGTTCATTTCTGCTGCATCTTTCCAGGAGACTACTAGAGTACTCACAGAGGCTTCAATTACTGGAAGAGTTGATGATTTAAGAGGCCTTAAAGAAAATGTAATTGTAGGTAGGCTTATTCCTGCAGGTACAGGCTTCAAGCACCATCAAGAAAAGAGAAAAAAACGCCTAGATGCCTCATTTATGCAAACGAGTGATGCTGAGCAAGAACTTTCTGATCAATTAACAGAGGTTGAAGTTGAGGTTAAGGCAGAAGAATAATAATGCCTGAGTTAACATAAAGGTATTTCAATTTAGTTATAAATTGGAATACCTTTTTTCAAATTAATAATAAATTCTACTATTTTAGAGTTCACTTGTTGGGTTAGTAATCTTAAGGGTTTCATAATCTGGGTAATGATAAAATATAGCCATGAAAAAGTCACAATTCAATAGTCTTATTAATAAAGGCTTTAATCATATCCCATTTTCTAGAGAGGTTATTGTAGATACAGAAACTCCTTTGGCATTGTATCTTAAACTTGCTAATAACCCTTATAGCTATTTTTTAGAATCTGTTCAAGGAGGTGAAAAGTGGGGGCGATATTCATTTATTGGATTAGCAGCTGAAACAGTAATTAAAGTGAATGATTATGAAGTGTGTATTGAAAAAAATGGAAAATTAGTTCAGAAAGATGAAGTTAAAGATCCACTTATTTGGATTGAAGAATATCAAAATCAATTTAAAGTCCCTCAGCTAGATAATCTGCCAGATTTTAATGGTGGGTTAGTAGGATACTTTGGTTATGAAATAGTCCGTTATATTGAGCCAAAACTAGCTCATATTAATAAAACTGACGAATTAAATGTTCCAGATATTTTATTGATGGTCTCAAATGATCTTTTGGTAGTTGATAATTTAACTAGTAAGGTCCATATAATAAGTCATGTTAATCCCAATGAAGAGTCTTATGAAGATGGACTTAATAAACTTAGTCTAATTGAAAAAAATATTAGAAAATCATTTGAACAGCCGTTTATTTCTCCTGAAAATATTAAGTCAGAAGATTTTGTATCAAGTTTTGGAAGGGAAAATTACATAAGTGTAGTTGAGAAAGTTCAAAAATACATCAAGGCTGGAGATGTTATGCAAGTGGTTCCATCGCAACGATTAAGCTGTAGCTTTAAATCTAATCCCGTTGAGTTATATAGGCAATTAAGAATACTTAATCCTTCTCCATATATGTATTTTCTTAATTTAGATGACTTTGCAATAGTTGGATCCTCTCCTGAAATATTAACACGTGTGGATAATAATAATATTGCAACTATAAGGCCTATAGCAGGAACTCGCTCAAGAGGAAAAACAGAGCAAGAGGACCTTGATCTAGAGAAAGATCTCTTATCAGATGAAAAAGAAATTGCTGAGCATTTAATGCTAATTGATCTTGGCAGGAATGATTTAGGCAGAATTGCTAAAACAGGTAGTGTTACTCTTACAGATAAAATGTTTATAGAACGATACTCGCATGTTATGCACATTGTCTCTAATGTGGAATGTGAGTTAAAAGATAACATGAGCTCTATTGATGTATTAAAAGCAACCTTTCCAGCGGGAACCCTAAGTGGTGCCCCAAAAGTAAGGGCAATGGAAATTATTGATGAAGTTGAAGATTTAAAGCGTAATATTTATTCTGGAGCTATTGGTAATTTATCATGGCATGGTGGAATGGACCTTGCAATTGCTATTAGAACAGCTGTTATTAAAGATCAGCGCCTTTATATCCAAGCTGGAGCAGGAATTGTTTATGACTCTGTACCAGAAATGGAGTGGCAAGAAACTATGGATAAAGCGCAAGCTCTGATTAAGGCTGCCGAAAATATCTAACCAGTATATTGGTTTATTTTTGATAGTTGAATTTCAGATATATAATTTTTAAAAAGCTAAAAGTTAGTATTGAAATTGTTTGTAAAATAGACAATTAAATTTCATATTTTTTTTCGGATAAATGAGTTCTGTGGATTTTGTTCATCTTCAATGTCAAAGTGAGTATTCTGTAAAGAATAGCTTAGTTCGAGTTTCAAAACTCATAGATAGTGTTAAAGAATTAGGCATGACTAGCGTTGCTCTGACAGATGATATGAGTCTTTTTTCTGCAATTAAATTTTATCAAAAAGCAACTAGTGCTGGTATCAAGCCTATTATTGGTGCAAAAATATCTGTAGATTTTGATTTAGGTCATTATGATGTGCTTTTGCTTTGTCAGAATCATGAGGGATATTTAAATCTTTCAGAGCTTATTTCTAAAGCCTACTTAAATGAGCAGGGAATTTCAATTGTAAGTGTTACAGAAAAGCAATTAATTTCTCATCAAAAGGGTTTGCTTATGATTGCAACTCCAATCAGCTCAGATATATCCCAATTACTTTTGATAAATGATCTAGAGCTTGCTCGTACTAAAGCTAAAAACTGGCAAGCTATATTTAAAGACCGATATTATATTTCAGCACAAAGAACTGATAGACACTCAGATGAAAATCTTCTCAACCTTACTATTGAGTTAGGATTGAAGTTAGATATCCCAGTTGTTGCTACTAATGATGTTCAGTTTTTAAGCAAAAGTGATTTTGATGCTCACGAAGCTAGAATTTGTATAGCTGAAGGAGACTTATTAGATGATTCTAGGAGGTTAAAATTTTTTAGTGATAGTCAATATTTAAAGACTGCTGATCAAATGTCTGAATTATTTAAAGACTATCCTCAGCTTATAGCAAATGCCTCTGAAGTAGCCAAAAGATGTAACTTACACTTTAAATTATTTGAAAAGAATTACCTTCCAGATTTCCCAACACCAAAAGGAAAGTCAATAGCTGAGTTTTTTAGTGAAGAGTCAAATAAGGGTCTCCAAGTAAGACTTAAAGATCTTAATGTAAATGAAAAGAGTTATTTTGAAAGGCTAAATTTTGAATTATCAGTAATTCTTGAAATGGATTTTCCAGGCTATTTTTTAATTGTCTCTGATTTTATTAGATGGGCTAAAGAAAATGGAATTCCAGTTGGTCCAGGTAGGGGCTCAGGAGCTGGTTCTCTTGTAGCCTGGGCACTTTCTATAACAAATGTAGACCCTATTCAGCATGATCTTTTATTTGAGCGATTTTTGAATCCTGAGCGAATTTCTATGCCTGATTTTGATATTGATTTTTGTACAGATCGTCGAGATGAAGTTATTGCGTATGTTTCTAATAAGTATGGCTCAGAGAAAGTATCACAGATTATTACGTATGGAACTATGGCTGCAAAGGGTGTGGTAAGAGATGTGGGGAGGGTATTAGGGCATCCTTATGGTTTTAGTGACCAGATCTCTAAGATGATACCAAATGAGTTAAAAATGACATTAGGCAAGGCCTTAGAAGACTCTAATGAATTGAAAGCAAGATATGATTCTGAAGAAAGTGTTTCAACGCTTATTGATTTATCTCAAGATTTAGAAGGACTTATTAGAAATGTCGGCACCCATGCTGGTGGGGTTGTAATTGCGCCGAGTAAAATTAGTGATTTCTGCCCAATTTATAAAGGATCTGATGAGTCTGATGTTGTTGTATCACAATTTGATAAAGACGATGTTGAAGCCGTAGGACTTGTTAAATTTGACTTTTTGGGATTATCAAACCTAACTGTAATAGATAAAGCGATAAAAATCATAGCTAAAAAAGGCCTAAGTGACGTTTTGATTGATATTGATAAGCTTAGTCTTGATGATCCAAAAGTATTTAAATTACTTCAAGATTGTGATACTACTGGAGTTTTTCAGCTTGAATCAGATGGTATGCGCGGCTATTTAAAAAAGCTTAAGCCAGACTCTTTTGAAGATATTGTTGCTATGCTGGCGCTTTATAGACCTGGCCCATTAGATGCTGGTATGGTAGATGATTACATACAGGTAAAACATGGCGCAAAAGTAAGATACCCACATGAGATGTTAGAGGAAATTTTAAAGCCAACAAATGGGGTATTTCTTTATCAAGAGCAAGTAATGAAGTCTGCTCAGGTCATGGCTGGATACTCTTTAGGTGGTGCAGATATTTTACGACGAGCGATGGGTAAGAAAAAAGTTGAAGAAATGGCGGAGCAGCGTGAAGTATTTGTAAAAGGAGCCGCTGAAAAAAATATAGAAGAGAGTAAGGCAAATGAAATTTTTGACCTAATTGATAAGTTTTCAGGTTATGGTTTTAACAAGTCTCACTCAGTTGCTTACGCATATATTTCATATCAAACAGCTTGGCTAAAGGCGCATTTTCCAGCTCCATTTATGGCGGCAGTTTTATCTGGAGGAATGGATGATACCGACCGAGTTGCGTTTACAGTTGGAGAGTCTAAGAAGAGTGGCGTGATAGTTATGGCACCTGACATTAACCAATCTGAATATGAGTTTAGTATTACTGATAATAAGACAATAATTTATGGACTAGGTGCCATTAAAGGAGTTGGTGAGGCTCTTGTCAAAGAGATAGTTTTAGAGAGAAAAAAAAATGGAGATTATTCTGATATTTTTGATTTATGTTTTCGCATAGAAAAAAAATTTTTAAATCGCAGAGCTATTGAAGCACTAATATACAGTGGGGCATTTGATTTATTTGATATTAAAAGAGCAACACTAATAGCAACGTATCCAAGAGCTGTTAAGCAATCAGAGCAGAGACAAAGTGATTCATCAAAAGGCCAAAATAGCCTTTTTGCAGAAGTTGATAGCCATATTGAATATGAAAAAAATTATATAAAAGGGGAGTTTCTGTCTTTTAAAAATGTAATGAAGTTTGAAAAAAATGTAATGGGGTATTACCTAGACCGCCACCCTACAGATTGGTATAAGTCAGATTTAAAATCAATAGTATGTACGTTGCCAAAAGATCTAGTATTTAGAAATAATCGTGAAGTGAGGGTTCTTTCATTAATTTCTGACATTGTTTATAGAAATACTAGACGAGGTCAAATGGCAAGCCTAACTATTGAAGATGGAGAAAAAAGAGTTAATGCAGCGGTTTTTTCACAAAAACTTGTAGAAAATAGCGAACATATATTATTAGACGAAGTGGTTGTAGTTTCTGGAAAGGTAAATAAAGATTTTAGAGAGCAATGGCAGATTGTTGTTGATCGGATAGATCCAGTGGATAAGGTTCAAATAAAATATGCTAAATATCTCAACATTAAATTAAACGAAGAAGATAAGAATGAGTATTCTATGCTGTGTGATCTATTGAAGAAATATCAAGGTAAGTGTCCAGTAATTATTGAATATCAGTCGACTAATTCATCTGGAAAGATCCCTCTTTCTAAAGAATTTGACGTTTCATTAAATCGAGAATTTTTAGATTCAATTGAGAAAAAATTTGGCCATGGAAAATATAAAATTCATT
>CAJQRX010000013.1 GCA_905612405.1 uncultured Candidatus Thioglobus sp. | reverse complement strand
TTTTCATGGCAGGATTTTTAATACGTCAAGAAAAAGATATTAGAAAGCCTTGGATGGGATTCCTAAAAACAGTTCTTATTATTGGTATCGCAGACATATTACTCATTTTTGAGGCAGATATAGGTGCAACAGTAATTATTTCATTAACAGCTTTAGCAATGTTATACGCCGCTGGCTCATACATTAAACAGCTTAGCATTGTTGTACTTGCATTATTTACTATGATAGGAGCGATTGTAATGTACAACCCAAATCGCTTATATCGTATAGTATCTTTTTGGTCAGAAGATTTATGGGGAAAAGCTGACGGGGTTCATCAAACACAACAAGCATTAATTGGAATCGCAAGAGGAGACTGGTTTGGGACAGGCCTTGGTGCAGGCATTCAAAAATACTCTTTACTCCCAGAACCCCAGACTGATATGATTTTCTCTACGATAGGTGAAGAGCTAGGTGTTCTTGGAATGTTGTTCGTTCTACTATCATATCTATATATCCTTCTTAAGGGATTTTCGATTGCTAAGATTGCACTCCAAAAAGGGAGAAATTATAGTTCTTATGTTGTTTTTGGAATTTGCACTTGGTTCTCGATGCAAATAACTGTCAATATTGGAATGAACCTTGGGCTTCTCCCACCAAAGGGATTTACATTACCTTTGCTAAGTTATGGAGGCACATCAATAATTTTTGCAATTATCTCATTAGCAATTATTTTAAGAGTAGATATGGAAAATAGAACTAAATATTCAAAACAACACCATTATGTCTAAAAAAATTCTTATTATGTCTGGAGGAACAGGTGGTCATATTTTTCCAGCTCTTGCCATAGCTAAAGAACTTAAATCTAAAGGTGCAGTTATAGAATGGCTTGGAGGAAAAAAGGGAATGGAGAGCACTCTAGTGCCTAATCATGGTTATCGATTTAATGGAGTTTATACTAGTGGTTTGAGAGGAAAAAATCCTGCAACCCTATTCAAAGCTATTTTTTTGCTGAGTTTTGGACTTATTCAAATAATTCTAGTTTTTATAAGATTTAGACCAAATAAGGTAATTGGAATGGGAGGTTATACCTCTGGAGTTGGCGGAATAGTTTCCAAAATATTTTTTACTCCATTAATTATTCATGAGCAAAATACCATTCCTGGAACAACTAATAAATTATTAAGTAAGTTTGCTCAAAAATGCTTCCAGGCTTTTGATAATACATTTCATAAAGATATAAAAGCAATTACAACAGGTAATCCCGTTCTTTTTACTCCAAATTTGAAACCAACTCCTGATTCAGTTAAAAATATACTTATTCTTGGAGGATCTCTTGGGGCCAAAAAAATTAATCAAACCATACCCACTATTAAGACGCCCTTAAACATATGGCATCAAACTGGAGAAAAACATCTTAAAGAGGTAGAAGCCTTATATGCAAAAACTATCCATTCTGAAGTTAAGATTGAGGCTTTCATTGATAATATGGCTGTGGCTTATGCATGGGCAGATCTAGTTATCTGTAGGGCTGGGGCGATGACAGTATCAGAACTTATTGCTTCAAAAACAATTGCTATACTTGTTCCATTTCCTTATGCAATAGATAACCACCAAACTATTAATGCTGAGCACTTATCTAAAAATGGAGCAGGGATAATTATTCAAGAGGCTTCTTTTAACGGCGAAATAATTGATCAAGAGTTACTTAAACTAGACTCTATAAAACTTCATGAAATGACTAAGAAGTTAGAGTTACTTTCAGTTCCGAATCCTGAGACAATAATTGCTGATTATCTTCTTTATTAATCCCAAGGCGACTAAAAAGTAGCTGATCATTTGCAGAAGTTGGATTGTCAGTAGTTAATAACTGCTCACCATAGAAAATAGAGTTAGCCCCGGCAAAGAAACAAAGCGCCTGCATCCCTTCACCCATCTCCAACCTTCCAGCTGAAAGCCTTACTACTGAGTTAGGCATTAAAATTCTTGCGACTGCAATAGTTCTAACAAATTCACTTTCGCTTGGTGGCTTAACGTTCTCAAAAGGAGTTCCTGGAATAGGGACAAGTAAATTAATTGGAACGCTATCAGGGTGCTTTTCAAGATTAGATAGAGATTGCAACATTGAGGCTCGATCTGTTTCCGTCTCTCCCATTCCTAGGATTCCACCACTACAAACATTAATATTTGCGTTTTTAACTGCCTCTAAGGTATCTAATCTATCTTGAAAATTACGTGTGGAAACAACATTAGGGTAATGCTCTTTTGAAGTATCAATATTATGATTATAGTAATCTAAGCCAGCTTCTTTGAGAGTAGAGGCTTGGCTTGGTGTAATCATTCCCAGAGTAACACATGTCTCCATTCCCATTGCTTTAACACCTTGAATCATTGGAATTACTTTATCAAGACTTTTATCAGTAGGGTTTCTCCAGGCAGCTCCCATGCAAAACCTAGAGGCACCTTTATCTTTAGCTTTTTTTGCCTGATGCAATACTTGATCAATTTCCATTAATTTTTCACGCTCAAGACCAGTATCATATTTAGAGCTTTGTGAACAATAAGAGCAGTCTTCAGGGCAGGCACCAGTCTTAATATTTAATAAAGAGCTAACTTGAACTTTATTTGGATCAAAAGTTTCTCTATGAATACTATGTGCTTTAAAAAGAAGATCATTAAAAGGAAGCTCAAATAAAGCTTTTATTTCATCTAATTCCCAATCATTTTTGACTTCAATCATTTGATTTTTTGTATTTAAGTTAATTAATTTTACCGCAACAAATAGTTCTAAAAATAACAATAAAAAGCCGCGCATTGTGCGCGGCTTTTTATGAACTAATAAATATCTTAGCAGCTATAGTATAAATCAAACTCTAGCGGCTGAGGTGAAGCTCTCATGGCTGTAACTTCTTGCATCTTAAGCTCAATGAATGAATCAATAACTTCGTCTGTAAAGACACCACCTTGCTTTAGAAATTCACGATCATCATCAAGTGCTTCCAAAGCCATATGAAGCATTCCAGCAACTTTTGGAATAGAACTGTCATGATCCTCATAAAGATCCTTATCAGCTGGCTCACCAGGATGAATTTTATTTTTTATACCATCAAGGCCTGCCATTAAGAGTGCTGAGAAAGCAAGGTAAGGGTTAGCAGTTGAATCTGGAAAACGCACTTCAATACGACGACCCTTAGGATTTTTAACAAAAGGTATTCTAATAGCTGCTGAACGATTTTTAGCTGAGTAAGCTAACATTTCTGGCGCTTCAAATCCAGGGACTAATCTTTTATATGAATTTGTAGAAGGATTTGTAAAAGCATTTAAAGCCTTTCCATGCTTAATAATGCCTCCAATATAGTATAGAGCCATTTCACTTAAGTTTCCATACTGGTCTCCATCAAATAAGTTAACTCCATCCTTTGCAATAGACATGTGAACATGCATTCCACTTCCATTATCAACTGCAATTGGTTTTGGCATAAATGTAGCTGTTTTGCCATAAAGGTGAGCAACATTATGGACACAGTATTTAAAGATTTGAGTCTCGTCAGCTTTTTTAACTAATGTATTAAATAGTGCACCAATCTCACACTGACCCGCAGTTCCAACTTCATGGTGATGAACCTCTGTAGTTACGCCCATTTCCTCAATTGCTAGACACATTTGAGAACGGAGATCATGCAATGAGTCAACTGGAGGTACTGGGAAATAACCGCCCTTAATACCTGGACGATGACCTTTATTTCCACCTTCCATATCAACACCAGAGTTCCAAGCTGCTTCCTCTGAGTTAATCTCATAAAACGCCTTACCCATGCCATGACCAGTGTCCCACTTGACACTATCAAAAACAAAAAATTCAGGTTCATTTCCAAAGTATGCTGTATCTCCAACACCTGAAGCTTTCATAAATTCTTCTGCGCGATAAGCAATAGATCTTGGATCTTTAACGTAGCCTTTTAAATCACTTGGCTCAATAATGTTACAGCGAATGTTTAAAGTTACTTCTTCAGTAAAAGGATCAAGCACTGCTGTTGCAGTATCTGGAGAAAGAATCATGTCAGAATCATTAATAGTTTTCCAACCAGCAATAGATGAACCATCAAACATCTGGCCATCTTCTAATTTTTCAACATCAATTGTATGAGCTGGAACACTTACATGATGCTCTTTTCCTATTGTATCGGTGAAACGAAAATCTATAAATTTAACGTTTTCATCTTCGATCATTTTCATTACTTTTTTTGCAGACATAGATGTACTCCTAAAAATGTTAATAAATTACAAAATTGACAGGCATTGTCAGGAAGTCTGCGCCGTTGCAAACGATGATGCTAGCTCATTGAGAGGTTAGCAAGGTTTTTCAAGTTGTGATTATATCCTAAGTTAATTAGAATTACTTCAAAAATATATTCAACTTAGGTTGATTATTATGAAACCCAATCTCTAGGTTTTAAAAAATAACTCGTTAGTTTCTCTTCTTTGCTTCCAGGCTCCACTTTAAATTGGTAAGACCACTTAACTGATGGTGGAAGTGACATCAAAATTGACTCAGTCCTGCCCCCACTCTGTAAACCAAACAAAGTTCCTCTATCATGAATTAAGTTAAATTCTACGTATCGGCCCCGACGATATAATTGAAAATCTTTTTCACTTTCAGTATATGGAGTATTCATTCTCTTTCTAACGATAGGTAAATATCCCTCACTAAAATGATTACCAACACTTTTCATAAAGTCAAAACATTTACCAAAACTGCCAGTATTTAAATCATCAAAAAAAAGACCACCAATACCTCGCTGCTCGTCTCTATGGCTTAAGTAAAAATAATCATCACACCATTTTTTATATTTTGGATAAATATCTTCCCCAAAAGGTATACAAGCTTTTTTAGCAGTTTGATGCCAATGAACTGCATCTTCATCGAATCCATAATAAGGAGTTAAATCTAAGCCTCCACCAAACCACCAAATTGGGTCTTTTCCTTGATCTTCTGCAATAAAAAATCGAACATTAGCATGGGCCGTAGGAATAAATGGATTTTCGGGATGAAGTACTAATGAAACGCCGAGAGCTGTATATTTTCTTCCCTCAAGCTCTGGCCTAAGCGCAGTGGCAGATTTAGGCATCTTATCGCCAGTAATGATTGAATAATTGACGCCACCTTTTTCAAAAATATTACCATTAGAAAGAATATTCGTAAGTCCTGAGCCTCTATGATCTTGTCGTGTCCAAAGATCTTTATCGAATACAACTCCATCTTCAATGAGTTCGACCTCAGCGCAAATAGACTGCTGGAGCTCAATTAAATACTTTTTTACTAAATCTATCATCGATGACGCATGCCTGTTAATAAATTAATGATTCTTGAAGGCTCAGAATTATACTTATTTGGAGGTAATGCGTATGAAAGCTCATTACCAAAATACTTTTTAAGCTCAATTAGAGATGTTGCAACCTTCCCTCCTTGAATATTGGCGCTTGAAGAAATTAATGCAGAGCCAGTATTTTCACAAAAATATGAGATCAAAGGATTGGAGGTAATGCGAACTGCTAGAAGCTCATGTTCTCCAGTAATTAGGTGTGAGGTATTTTTTGATTTTGACACCAAGTAAGTTGTTGCAATAACTGTCGGAGTAGAAAGTTTTTTCAATAAATAAATATCTAGGTTTGGATCAATATACGGCAATAAGTAATTGATATCTGAGGCTAGCAATATAAATCCTTTTTTAATATCCCTTCGCTTCAAACTAGCCAATGTTTTAATTGCATCTAGATTATTTGCCATACAGGCTAAACCGTATATAGTATCCGAAGGATGCGCTATAACACCTGTTCGAAGATGATTAAGAGCTAATTGGGTTTTTGTAGTTATTTTCACTTTTTTGCCCTAGGGTGAAACTCATCATAAACTTTTGACAATTCTAAAAAATCTAAGTGCGTATAGACCTGAGTACTTTTAATGCTCTTATGTCCCAGAAATTCTTGAACTGCTCTAAGGTCATGGCTTGATTGTAGAAAGTGAGTTGCAGCAGCATGCCTCAGCATATGCGGGTGTACATTAATTGAAATACCTACTTCAAGCGCCCTTTTTTTAACAATATTTTGAACAGACCTAACGCTCATTCTAAGAAGCTTTTGATTTAAAAATAAAGCATCAGTACTGCAATCAGGTCTTTTCTCTATATATTTTTTAAGCACACTAATCGCCGAGGCTCCTATTGGAGAGAAACGAGCCTTATTCCCTTTTCCCATAACTTTAACAAAACCTTCATTCATATCAAAATCAAACATATCAATTCCAACAAGCTCAGAAACTCTCAAGCCGCATGAATAAAGTAATTCAATCATTAGGACTGCCCTAAGTTCTTTGAAATGCCCTGACTTTAAACTCATCATTCTACTTAGATCATCAAAATCAATAGTTTTTGGAAGGGCGCGATCTATTTTAGGAGTTTGAATAGATAAAGCTGGATTTTTGAAAGCTACTTCATTAATAATAAGGAAATTATAAAACACTCTAATTGTGGACAAGTATCGCCTAATGGATTTACTTGAAATATCACAATGCCTTAATCCCATTACAAATAAATTGACTATATCGCCATCTACTTCTAGCCATCCAGATATATTTTTATTGACTAAAAAAGATAAAAATTTCAATAGATCTCTCTTGTAAGCTGAAACAGTATTTAGTGCATAATTTTTTTCAACACTTAAATAAGTTACAAATTCTTCAATTTGTTTAATTAATATTTCATCTTGATACTTGTTTTTTTCTTGATTGGCCATATCTTTATATTTTACGTTAAACGATAAAGGATTTTTGATGAGTCAAAAACAAACACATGAATTTCAAACTGAAGTATCTCAGCTACTTGACCTGATGATTCACTCTCTTTATTCAAATAAAGAGATTTTCTTAAGAGAGCTTGTTTCCAATGCATCAGATGCAATTGATAAACTTAAATTTGAATCTTTGTCAAATGATTCACTTATTGAGACAAAAGAAGAGCCATTTATTCAAATTGATATTGATAAAGATGCGGGAACTATTTCCATTAAAGATAATGGAATTGGAATGACTCACGATGAGATCATGGAAAATATTGGAACAATTGCTAATTCTGGTACTAAAAAATACTTGGAGAGCTTAGATAAAAATCAGACGCAAGACTCCAACTTAATTGGTCAATTTGGTGTTGGCTTTTATTCGGCCTTTATTGTTGCAAATACAGTAACACTTCTAAGCAGAAAAGCAGGAGATAAAAAGAAAAATGGAACAAAATGGGTTTCAAAAGGAAAGGGAAATTATTCTATTGAAGCTATTGAACTTAAAGACTATGGTACAACAATTATTCTTGACGTTAAAAAAGCTGAAAATGAATTTTTAGATAATTATCGTCTTGGTGGAATTGTTTCAAAATATTCTGATCATATTACTGTTCCAATAAAGATGATTAAAGTTTCTGAAGAAGCAAATATCAATGAATATGAAACTATTAATCAGGCAAATGCTTTTTGGATGCAAGATAAAAAAGAACTAGTTCAATTTGATTATGATGATTTTTATAAATCATTAACTTATGATTTTGATGGTCCATTAACTCAAATTCATAATAGAGTTGAAGGAAAACTTGAATACACTTCATTACTTTTTATCCCAAAAAAAGCACCTTTTGATATGTGGGAGCCTAAAAGAAAAAGTGGTGTAAAACTTTATGCTAAAAGAGTATTTATAATGGAGGGGAATGAAGAACTTCTTCCTCAGTACCTTCGCTTTATCAAAGGCATAATTGATACAGCAGACCTGTCATTAAACGTTTCCAGAGAGATCCTTCAGGGCAGTAAAGTTGTTGATACAATTAAAAAAGCATCAGTAAAAAGAATTCTTTCTGAGCTTGATAAAATGTCAAAAAACAAACCTGAAGACTATGCCACATTCTGGAAAGAGTTTGGAATGGTTATTAAAGAAGGTGTTGTAGAAGATTTTGCAAATAAAGACAAAATTTCAAATCTTTTGCGATTCACTTCTACATCAGCTGATAGTTCAGACCAAACAATTTCTCTTCAAGACTATATTGGGCGAATGAAAGAGGGCCAAAAAAATATTTATTATGTTACTGCAGATACTTATGCAGCAGCTAAAGGGTCTCCTCATCTTGAAATT
This sequence comes from uncultured Candidatus Thioglobus sp., assembly GCA_905612405.1. GTDB lineage: Bacteria > Pseudomonadota > Gammaproteobacteria > PS1 > Pseudothioglobaceae > Pseudothioglobus. The sequence continues at coordinate 32,873 of CAJQRX010000013.1, read as the reverse complement.
TTTAAGCAAAAAGATATTGAGGTTCTCTTGCTGTCAGATAGGGTTGATGAGTGGTTAGTCGCTAACTTTGGCGATTTTCAAGAGTTCTCACTCAAGTCAATTGCAAAAGGTAATCTTGAAGATCTTGACTCAAAAGAAGATAAGAAAAAGAAAGAGAAGACAGTGAAAGATTTCGAAGGTGTTATTACTAAAGCTCAAGAAATTCTTAGTAATCAGGTCAAAGAAGTTAAAGTTTCAAGTCGACTAAGCGAGTCGCCTTCATGTTTAGTTGCTGATGAAAATGAGCTAGGTGGAAATATGGAACGAATTATGAAATCTTTAGGTCAAGATATTCCTGATACCAAGCCTATTCTAGAGATAAACCCTGATCACCCACTTGTCATTAAACTTAAAACAAAGGTTGATGAAAATCTAGTAAAAGTATTGTTTGATCAAGCTGTTCTTAGCGAAGGTGGGCAAATAAAAGAACCTGCTGAATTTGTAAAGCGAATGAACAAACTAATGCTAGGATGATAAAATAATTCAAGTTAAAAAAACCCGAATTTTCGGGTTTTTTTGCTTCAAATTAAGGCTTATATGGATTAATTTTATTAAGAATACCTCTTAATATTGCCATCTCTTCTTTTTCAGGATTACTTCTTCCAAATAGTCTTCGAAGACGCCTCATTAAGAGACTCTTAGGTTTTTTTGAATCAAAGTAATTGATATGTTCAAGCGCCTGTTCAAGGTGATTATAAAAGCTATTTAATTCATCAAAGCCCGCAATTTCACCGCTAGAATTATCAAACTTACCTTCTACATTACTAACGTAATTCTGATAAGCAAAAACTTGAATAGCGGATGCAACATTCAATGAGAAATACTTAGGATTACCTGGAATTGTCATTAGGATAGAGCATAAATCTAGCTCTTCATTGGTAAGACCAGAATTTTCAGTTCCAAATACAACTGCAACTTCTTGGTCCATTATGGAAACGGTTGATTGTATTTCACGACAAGTTTCAATAACGTCTAGTTGCCTCCATTTAATGTTTCTTTGGCGAGCGCTAGCTCCAATAACTAAGTGAGCTCCTATCAAAGCTTCCCCTAATGTACCACATACTTTTGCATTAGAAAGAACATCATCTGCTCCACTTGCTCTTGCAGTTGCAACAGCAGAAGGATAATTAGAAGGGGTTACTAAATATAACTGAGTTAAGAGCATGTTTTTCATAGCTCTAGCCGCCGCACCAATATTACCTGGCTCAGTGGTATTGACCATAACAATCCTCACTTTATTAAAACTCGTCAAGGTATAATTCGTTTCTTTATTTATTTGGCTCATTTACCATGCATCCTACCGTTAATATTGCAGTTAGAGCTGCCAGAGCAGCTGGTGATGTTATTTTAAGGTACCATAACCAGGTCGATTTACTAACTATAGAAAATAAGTCACTTAATGACTTCGTTTCTGAGGTTGATAAAACAGCTGAAAAGGCCATTATAAACGAGATTAAAAAAGCCTTTCCAAAACATTCTATTTTGGCTGAAGAGAGCGGGAAAACTCTTGGTGATGATAATTTTCTTTGGATAATAGACCCATTAGATGGGACGACTAACTTTTTACATGGCTTTCCTCAGTATGCAGTATCGATTGCTCTTGTAGAAAAAGGAGTTACAACTCATGCAGTCATTTATGACCCCTTTAAAGAAGAGCTCTTTACCTCATCTAAAGGTGAAGGAGCTTATCTAAACGATGAGAGAATGCGCGTTACAATGTCTCTTGGACTCAAAGATACTCTTATTGGAACTGGCTTTCCTTTCAAGCAGCCTCAACACTTAGACTGTTATCTTGAGACCTTTAAAGCAATTCATCCTCACGTTTCTGGAATTCGAAGAGCTGGAGCTGCTGCCCTAGATTTAGCTTATCTAGCAGCTGGAAGACTAGATGGGTTCTGGGAAATTGGCCTTAACTCATGGGATATTGCTGCAGGCTCACTGATGGTTAAAGAGGCAGGTGGTTTTATTGGGGATTTCTCTGGAAGGGACCAATACATGGAAACTGGAAATGTAGTTGCGGGTAATGCAGAAGTCTATAAAGAACTTCTAAAAAAAATTCATCCACACTTAACTGCAGACTTACAGCGATAGATTTAATCAGCTATCGTTAATTGCTCGCCATTCATTTTTGGACTTAAGCTAGATAGTAAATAAACTATCGCAGCGCTTTTCTCCTCTGGCGTTGAAACAGTTGATGAGTCTTCTGCTGGGTAGGCTGTTCTTCTCATTTCAGTTCTTAGTTTCCCAGGATTTATGGTGTTAACACTGATGTTAGTTTTTTCAAGCTCTTCAGAGAGAGTCTTAGCAAAGCCTTCTATTCCAAACTTACTAACACTATAAGCGCCCCAATAGGCTTTCGCCTTCCTCCCAACAGAAGAAGACAAGAAAAGAATCCTAGCATCCTCTGACTTCAATAATAGGGGTATTAAAAATTGAGTTAACATGAATGGAGCGCTCAGATTAATCTGTAGCGTAGAGTACCAAAGCTTAATATCATATTGCTCGATTGGCATTTGCGCCCCAAGTATTGCAGCGTTATGAATTAACCCATCGAGTTTTTCAAATTTATCTAGAATATTATCTTGAAGCTCCTGATAATTTTCAGGAGTAGCCCCTTCAAGGTCAAGTGGGTAAAGTATAGGCTCATTGTAACCAGCATCCACAACAGCATCATAAGCATACTCAAGAGACCCTAAGTCTCTGCCAAGCATAATAACAGTAGCACCAGCCTTAGAAAGGCTCATAGTAATCGCTAGACCAAAGCCTCTATTAGCGCCCGTTACTAAGATAACTTTATTTTTAAGCTCACCATCTTTAAAAATATGATCTCTAGGTACAATCATTCATTAATTTCCTTGTTCGATTTAACTCCGAGTGCTTTTAACTTCTCAGCACGGCCAATTAGATTACCTGGTCCAGTTTGAAGTTTTTTACGAACATCAGAAAACCCCTCCTTCGTCTTGTCTAATTGACTTTCAATCTTATCCAAATCATTAAAAAATCCAGCAAGCTTGTCATACATCTTTCCTGCTTGTCTTGCAATTTCATCAGCATTTTTATTTTGTTTATCAGTTTGCCACATAAAATTCACTGTCTTCAAGCTCATACTAAGCATTGAAGGGGATACAAGCATAATATTTTTCTTTAATGCATCATCAAACAAGCTAGGTCTATATTGAAGAGCTAACAGTAAAGCGCCTTCTATTGGAATAAAAACAAAAATAAAATCAAGGCTCTTAACTCCCTCGAGATTCTCATACTCTTTAATGCTAATATTCTTGATTTGATTCTCAATTGAAGCAATATGTTTTTTTAAAGCTGTTTCATTAGACTTGTCTGCAATATAGTCTGCATAGTCTTTGAGAGATACTTTTGAATCAATTACAACATCCTTCCCTTCAGGTAAATGGAGAATCACATCAGGTTTAAACCTTTCACCAATATCATTTTTATATTGTTTTTGAAGGTCAAATTCAACACCCTCTCGAAATCCATAGCTAAGCAGAAGCGAATTTAAAATTTCCTCACCCCAGTCTCCTTGCTGCTTATTATCATAAGTCAACGCATTTGTTAGATTTTGAGCAGATTGACGCGTTTCTATATTCGCTTCATGCAACGACTTAATTTGTTCTTTGAGTGAAGTTCTTTCTTCAACCTGCTCTTTAGTAATAGTTTCAATTCTTTCTCTAAAGCTTTTAAGTTGGTTTTGAAGTGGATTTAATAGATCAGAGTTATCAACCTTAAGTTTGTCACGATCAGTCTTTAATATTTCAGATGCTATATTTTTAAATTCACTATTAACTTGACTCTTAAGCTGATCAACAAGTTGTAATTTTTCTGAATAATTTTTTTCTTTTTCGGTAAGCATTGTCTCCAGTTGAATATTTTTTTGAATTGAAGCTGCCAGCTTTTTGTTAAGAAAGTAATAGCTTGTTAACCCTCCAAACAATAAAGAAATTAATACGATTAAAATGTCCATTAGCCCATACCAAGATGAAAAAGATTAAAAGTTTTTTTACTTTTAGAAAAAAACAACCCTAATGATTGTAATGTTAGTAAAATTTTAAATAGAATTATAACGCTAAGACCTACTATATCCTATGTTACTTTTAAGATCACTATTGTACTTTATTGGCTCAATTATTAGTTTAATTTTAATCAGTTTATGTGGATTACTTTTTGTATTTTCAAGCTACCCAACTCGTCAAAAATTCCTCTCGCAATGGGCTATTTTTTGCATTTGGTGGCTAAAAATAACTCTAAATATCACAACAAACATTATTGGTCGTGAGAACCTAAAAAAATTACCATACATAATCATCTCTAACCACCAGTCTACATGGGAAACACTCGCTTTTCAAACCATTTTTCCAGTTCATACATGGGTCTTAAAGAGGGAGCTTTTATGGCTTCCAATATTTGGCTGGAGCCTAGCACTTCTTAAGCCTATTATTATTAATCGAGGTGATAAACTTAAAGCAATTAAAAAAGTTATCAAGCAAGGCACTGATAGGCTAAACAAAGGCATCTCTATTGTTATCTTTCCAGAAGGAACTAGACAACCTTTTAAACACATAGGAGAATATCAAAATGGTGGCTCTGCTATTGCAAAAAAATCTGGATATGAAATAGTGCCTGTTTATCATAATGCTGGAAATCTATGGCCTAAAGGGGGCTTTATTAAAAAACCTGGAGTAATTACAGTTGTTATTGGCGAAGTTATTTCAGACTCAAGCTTAACATCTTCAGAGTTAACTAAAAAAATTAGGAATTGGACCTTAAAGCAAGAAAAAGCTTTTGAATAATTAACCCCTTAAAAGTATGAATGAAGTTACCTATAAAATTTTTCATGAAAGAACTGCAGAAAACATAAAAGTTGAAATTAAAAAGCTTCATGAATTACTTCTCCTTAATAACAAAGAGAATCTATATAGGGTTGATGCAAATGATATTAAATCAGTCGAAGTTATTCTTGCAGACAATATACTAGACTTTAAAATACTAAATATTTCTTATAAGCAGTTAAGAACTAGATCTGAATGGCATAATTTTTTAGTGGAAAAAAATCATTTAAACTTCAATGAATGCCTATTAATTCTTCTTGGAGTTAACCCAACTCTTTCTAGCTTGATAAAGCCTAACTTATATAAAACAAAATTAAATGAAGTCGGAGGACTTAAGGAAAACTATTTGAGTTTAATCTTTTTTCAAAGAGTAGAAAATCATCTCCTAAGAGAGAGGTTTAGAAGTAATAAAATAAATACAGATGAGTTTATTAAATGGGCGATGGATTATAAATATCTAAGGAAGATCTAGAGATGTTATTCATGATCAGTCATTGAGGCAATTTTATCCATTACTGCAAAAAGAACTCCAGATATGACAAATGCCATATGCAGTGCAACCTTCCACATTATTGTATCCATTTCATTTTGTGTCATTGTGTCCGAGAGATTCATAAAAGTTTTAAGTAGGTCAATAGCTGAAATAGCAACAATAGCGCCTATAACTTTTAACTTTAAGCCTGAAAAATTTACCTTTCCCATCCAATCTGGTCTATCTTCATGTGTGGCAACATCAATTTTAGAAACAAATATTTCATAACCACTGAAAATAATCATTAACAACAAGCTTCCTACGAGAGCTATATCAACTAAAGCAAGAATACCAACAATCACATCACTCTCGCTAGAGATAAATATGTCGGTTGTCAGATGAATTAATTCCTCTGAAAACTTTACAAATAGAAGCAATATACTAAAAACTAGACCTAAGAAAAAAGGAGCAAGCAGCCATCTGCTTCGGAAAATAATTGATTCTATTAAATTTTCTAGAGTGAATGACGGTTTATTTTTCATTGGACCTCGTATATGATTTTATTAGATGGCTTAACTAAAACTAGTTTTCTAGTAGATTATTTTGAACTCTAACATGCCTGACCCCTCAATGCAATAAATAGCTAGAATTAATTGATCAAAATATTTTGAATATTAAAAATATGACAAAAAAGCTCAGCCGTTTTCTTAGTGTCATAAAGTGCTGAATGCGCTTTATCATTGTCCCAATCTATTCCTACTTTTGCAACCGCTTTAGCCAGTACTGTTTCACCACAATATAAAGCCGACAAACTAACCGTATCAAGGGTTGAAAATTGATGAAACGGACTCTTAAGCTTAGAGCGATCTGTAGCAGCTTTCACAAACCCAAGGTCAAAAAATGCATTGTGGCCTACAAGTATAGCGCGAGTACATTCCTCTATAATTAAGTCATCACTCACAGACATAAAAATTTCACTAAGAGCTTCTTTTTCAGAAACTGCAAGTCTAAATGGATTATTAATATCAATTCCATTAAACTTGAGCGCTGAAGGCTCAATATTAGCTCCTTTGAAAGGCTCTACATGAAAATGTAGTGTCTTTTTTGGAAAGAAATTACCACCATCATCAATACCTAAAATGATTGCACAGATCTCCAATAAAGCATCTGTATTTTCATTAAAACCAGCAGTTTCAACATCTATTACTACTGGAAGATATCCACGAATTCTATCTTTAAGTGCCATTAGTCATTAATTATTTGTTGCTCAATAAAAGGTAGGTAGTAAAAATACTTAAAAAATTCTTAAATAGATAATTGAGTTTCTTTGATAATCATAACTCTTTTGCCTAATTAAAGGTAGAGAACTGAGCTCGCTTTCGATAAAGTCATGTCTAAAAAAGAATCTACCTCCAAACTTAGACAAAGCAAAAATAGAAGACAAATTAAGATCCAAGGCTTTTTGAATCAATAAATCCATTAAATTAGAAGAGGCATCAGTATTATGATAATCTTTATTAACTACTAACCCATAAATTTCACCAATATTTTCTTTTTCATAAGTCTTTAGAGCCGCACAGGCGATAATTTGACCATTATTTTCTATGGATATAAAATTTTCTATTTCTTTGTTAATGCTCTCATAACTTCTTTCTAACAATCTACCTTCATCAACGAAAGGCTGCATTAATTCAATAATTTGTTTGGCTTTACTCAACTTGTAACCTTAAATTGCCCATAGAACCGCACTATTTTAGTCTAAAATTTGTATTTTTTGCTAACTAAAAATAGATGTCAAACTCAAGAAAGTATTCCTCAGCCGTAGTCGATGGTTATGAACGCGCCGCATCAAGAGCGATGCTATATCCAGTAGGTTTTAAAAAAGAAGATTTTAAAAAACCTCAAGTTGGAATTGCTTCAACATGGTCAATGGTAACTCCATGCAATATGCATATTAATGATCTTGCAAAAGAAGCCGAAAGTGGCGTCAATAGTGCTGGAGGTAAAGGCGTTATATTCAATACTATTACTATTTCAGACGGCATTTCAATGGGCTCAGAAGGAATGAAATATTCATTAGTATCTAGAGAGGTTATAGCGGACTCTATTGAGACGGTTACGGCTTGCCAGGGCTTTGATGGAGTGGTTGCTATAGGTGGCTGTGATAAAAACATGCCTGGGTGCCTCATGGGCCTTGCTAGACTTAATCGGCCTTCAGTTTTTGTTTATGGAGGAACAATTCAGCCAGGTAAAAACCATACTGATATTGTGAGCGTCTTTGAAGCAGTCGGCAAGAGAGCAAACAACGATATAAGTGATATTGAACTTGAACAAATTGAATCAACTGCGATTCCAGGGCCTGGCTCTTGTGGAGGCATGTATACAGCCAACACCATGGCATCAGCAATTGAGGCACTAGGTATGAGCCTTCCTAACTCGTCATCACAAGATGCAATTTCTAATGATAAAAATACGGACTGTGTACGCGCAGGTGAAGCTGTTCTAAAGCTATTAGATAAAGATATTAAGCCAAGTGATATTATGACTAAAAAAGCATTTGAAAATGCGATTACTTTAATCATCACTCTTGGGGGATCGACCAATGCAGTTCTTCATTTAATTGCTATGGCTGATGCAATAAGTGTGGATCTAACGATTGACGACTTTACTCGAATTGGAGCGAAAGTTCCTGTTCTTGCAGACCTAAAACCTTCTGGTAAATATATGATGAGTGAACTCGTTCAAATTGGAGGCACACTCCCTTTAATGAAAATGCTGTTAGATGCTGGAATGCTTCATGGTGATTGTTTGACGGTAACGGGTGAGACTTTAGCTGAAAATCTTAAAAATGTTAAGCCTTATGATGAAGACCAAAAAATTATCATGCCACTAGATAGTCCAATCAAAAAAGACTCTCATTTAAGAATTTTAAGAGGAAATCTTGCTCTTGAAGGTTCGGTTGCTAAAATTACTGGAAAAGAAGGCTTAAAGTTTCAAGGAAGTGCCAAAACTTTTGCTTGTGAAGAAGATGCTCTTCAGGCAGTTTTAAAAGACAAAATTGTAGAAGGTGACGTCATTGTAATTCGCTATGAAGGCCCAAAAGGTGGTCCAGGAATGCGTGAAATGTTAGCACCTACCTCAGCCGTTATGGGCAAAGGATTGGGCGGAAAAGTTGCCCTAATTACCGATGGAAGATTTTCAGGAGGAACTCATGGCTTTGTAGTTGGCCACATAACTCCTGAAGCATTTGTTGGTGGAGCTCTTGCAATTATTGAAGATGGTGATGAAATATTAATTGATGCAGAAAATAATCGCCTCGAACTTCTTGTTGATGACTCAGTAATTAAAGAGAGACTCTCAAGGTGGGTAAAACCAGCTTCGAAATACACTAAAGGCGTATTAGCAAAGTACGCAAAACTTGCTCAATCTGCTTCAAGAGGAGCAATAACTGAATAACTAACTAGTTTTTGTTTGCTTTACTTGACCGGAATAAAGTCAATTTTTCTATCGTCTAGGTTAACTGATGCAATCTTCACATTAATCATATCGCCTAAGCGATAAATTTTTCCATTACGTTCACCCTTTAATTGATGATGAACATCATCAAAAATAAAGTAATCGTCTCTTAAATCACGAACTGAAATTAAGCCTTCAACGAATACGTCAGAGAGCTCTACAAAAAGGCCAAAACCTGCAACGCCAGAAATAACGCCGTTAAAGTTATCACCCACCTTGTCACTCATATACTCACATTTTAGCCACTGCTCAACGTCTCTTGAGGCATCATCTGCACGCCTTTCGGTCATTGATAGATGAGCTCCCAGCTCCAACATTCTACTTGATGGCTCTCTCAATTTACCTGATAAAGCGCGCTTGATAGCGCGATGAACTAGAAGGTCTGGATAACGACGAATTGGAGAAGTAAAGTGAGTGTAATCCTCAAAAGCCAAGCCAAAGTGGCCCTCATTGTTCGGAGTATAAGTAGCCTGCTTCATTGTTCGAAGTACTACAGTTTTAATAATATTCTCATCATCCCTGCCATGTGCATTTTTTAACACCTTGGCAAAATCTTTAGATTCTGGTTGATGGCCACCCTCTAGGGTAAGGCCAACAGCAGATAAAAACTTCTTAGTTACCTCAACTTTTTCAGCTGTAGGCTTAGGGTGAACTCTAAATAAGAAATCTTCATTTTTTTTCTGTAAGAATTTTGCAGTTGCCTGATTTGCCATTAGCATGCATTCTTCAATTAACTTATGGGCATCATTTCTTTTTCTAGCTACAATATCTTTAATCTTGCCTTTACCATCAAATAATATCTGACTTTCAATTCGATCAAAGTCCATTACTCCTCTTTTTTGCCTAGAAATTCGAAGCGTTTTGTAAAGGCTATATAGATAATCTACATTTTCAACTACGTTGCTATACTCTTTTCTTAAAAGACTCTTGCTATCCTCAAGCATCTCATTGACCTGCCCATATGTGAGGCGAGCATGAGATAGCATCACTGCTGGATAAAACTTATAGTCTAAGAACTCTCCCAAAGAATCAATTTCCATCTCACACACCATACAAAGCCGTTCAACTTTAGGATTAAGAGAACAAAGGCCATTTGATATAGCTTCAGGAAGCATTGGAACAACTCTATGTGGAAAATAAACTGAATTACCGCGCTCTAAAGACTCAATATCTAATTCAGACTCTTCGTTAACATAGTGAGAGACATCAGCAATTGCAACAAATAGTTTCCAGCCATTTTTAAATGGTTTAGCATAAACAGCATCATCAAAATCTCTAGAGTCGTCTCCATCAATTGTTATGAGCTCTAACTTTGTTATATCAACCCTGTCTTTCTTATCTTTTGGGAGGACTTTAGTTGGTAATTTAGATGCCTCTTCAAGCGCTATTTCTCCAAAGACAGATGGTATTTGATGGCGATAGATTGCAGAATCTACTTCTACGCCTTCGTCTAAATAATTTCCAAGGATTGAGGTAATTTTTCCAGTTGCATTTCTATCAAGCGTTGGAGAAGAGAGTATTTCTACAACCACCACCTGATTATCAGAGCAGCCTTCCATCAGCTCTACAATATCAATATTATGCTTAATTCTTCTATCATCGACAACAACATAATCATCATCACCATCTAAATGAAGCCTTCCAACAAGGTTTTTAGCTGTCTCGATAACTTCAACTACTTCAGCATCAAGTCTTCGATTGAGAAGCCGAACTTTAATCTTATCACCATGAAAAACCAACTTCATTTGTTGATTTGAAAGTCTAAGATCTTTTCCGCCTTTATCTAAAGCAACGAAACCGAACCCCTTAGGATTAGCAATAACTGTTCCAGTTATAAGCCCTCTATTAGAATATGGTCGATAAACACCATTCTTATTGCAGCTTAGTTGCTTGTCTCGAACCATTGCCCTTAAGCGCCTTTCAAACGCTTTTTTCTGAACATCTTCTAAAGAAAGAAGCTCAAAAAGCTGACTTTTAGTTTTAGGTTTTTGTTGAATAAAACTTAAAATATGTTCGCGAGATGGAATCGGGCTCTCATATTTTTCCGCTTCACGATCATAGTGAGGGTCTGACATAATGTGCTTAGTATAAAGTAAGCTTAGAAACGTTTAGAGCTAATCAAAAGGATTCTTTAGAATTAGGGTTTCATCCCTATCAGGGCCTGTTGACAAAATATGAACTGGAATCTGACTTAGTTCCTCTATTTTTTGTATATAGTTTTTTGCTTCTTGAGGCAAGTCATCAAATGAATGGGTTCCAATTGTAGAGCTCTTCCATCCAGGCATCTCAATATATACTGGAGTTGCAGCGCTATACCCTTCTGCTGAAAATGGAGGAATTGTTGTAGTATTTCCATCAATCTCATAAGCAATACATATCTTAATTAAATCCAATTCATCCATAACATCTAGCTTTGTTAGGCATATTCCGCTTACAGCATTTAATTTAAAGGATCGATTTAAGATAACTAAATCAAGCCAGCCACATCGCCTTTGACGCCCTGTAGTAGCTCCAAATTCATGCCCTCTAGAACAAAGCTCTCTTCCAATTGGGTCGCCCTCATCGGTATTCACATCATAATCAAGTTCGGTTGGGAATGGACCACCTCCAACTCTAGTGGTATAGGCCTTTACAATGCCTAAAACATAATCAATATCTCGCACGCCAATTCCAGATCCAGTTACAGCTCCTCCAGAAGTAGTGTTGGAAGATGTTACAAATGGATACGTTCCCTGATCAATATCCAGAAGCGCTCCTTGCGCTCCCTCGAACAAGATATTTTCATCATTTGCCATTTGTTTATGTAGCTCATCAGCAACGTCGATTATCATTGATTTAACGATCTTAGCTTGGCTTAATGCTTGCTCTAAAGTTTTTTTATAATCTACTGCTGGCTGCTTATAATAATTTTGCAAACTAAAGTTGTGATAATCCACTACTTCTTTAAGCTTTTCTGCAAATAGCTCTTCGTCCAACAGATCACCAACTCTTAAACCTCTTCTGGCAACTTTGTCTTCATATGCTGGTCCAATTCCATTTCCAGTAGTACCAATTGCTGCTTTTCCTCTGTGCGCCTCACGTGCATTATCAAGTTCAATATGGTACGGAAGAATTAACGGACACCCTGGACTTATCTTTAGTCGAGATTTAACTTCAACCCCTGACTCTTCGAGCTCATTCATTTCTTTTAAAAGTGCGGTCATTGAAAGAACAACTCCATGACCAATAAAACAATTGACACTGCTTCTAAGAATTCCAGAAGGAATTAGATGAAGCACCGTCTTTTTTCCATCAATGACTAGGGTATGTCCAGCATTGTGTCCACCCTGAAAGCGAACAACAGAACTTACTTTATCTGTAATAAGGTCAACTATTTTTCCTTTACCTTCATCACCCCATTGAGTTCCGATGATTACTACATTCTTGCCCATATTATTCCTTTAGCTTCCATTCATTATTTGTATTTTCAAAGTCAACATCAGCCAACCCTGTTAAATCTATTTTTATATTATTTCCATTTAATCGAAGCTCATTAATCAAGAGAGTTAATTTTGAATCAATAGAGTTTGGAGCAACTAATGTTTTTTGTTTTTTTACTATTTTTAATTGTTGCTGAACTAAAAACTTAAGATCAAAAGAAAAGCCTGTTGCATCTCTGGATGAGCCAAAAGATTTTGTTAAGCCGCTGTATCTTCCTCCTTGGGCTATAGCCTTAGAAAAACTGTCATGATATGCTGCAAATACAACTCCATCATGATATTCATAAGCCTTAACTTCACCAAGATCAAACATTAAGTTTATGTTACGATCTATAAAAAAAGTATAAAGCTTTCTAAGATCATCAATTGCACTTAAAGCCAATGGAATGTCTTTAAATACTGAGCTTGCGTTATCTAGAACAGTTTCAGAGCCATCCAAAGAAATTAAAGCTTTGAACTTATCACTTTCTTCAATTTGATTATTTTTAAGAAAGCTATTTAAATCTGGAATTGACTTACGCCTAAAAATATCTCTAAGTTTAGATGCGTCTTTGGAATTAAGATTTGCAGAATCACAAAGAGCATTAAATATTGAAGTATTACCCAAACTAAGAGTTATGCCTTTAAGCCCCATAAGCGCCAAAGATTCAATCATAAGGTTAATAACCTCTATGTCAGCATCTATTCCATTAAAACCATAGAGCTCTGCACCAGCTTGAATTGGAGACCTTGAGGCGTAAAAATCATCGGCCTTAGTTTGTAATATTGCGTTAATGTAACAATACCGGTCTACACGCTTTAATTTAGATCGCTTAGAGTCTATTCTTGCTATTTGAGGGGTTATATCAGAGTGAACACCAAGCATCTTTCCTGAAATTGAATCAAGAAATTTAAACGTCTTCTCATCAATTGACTTGGAGTTTAATACTAACGTCTCTGCAAACTCTATCATTGGGGGCACAACAACTTCGTACCCCCAACTTTGATATAGATCTAATAAATCTCTTCTACTTTGTTCAAAAGTAACTGCCTGATCACCAGTGAGCTCATCTATGCCCTCAGGTAATTGCCAATTACTCACAACCCTTGTTTAGTTTGAAGGGTTAAAGTAGCGGAAAAACTCTGAATCAGGATTAAGTATTAAGATATCACCTTGCTGATTAAAAGACTTTTTGTATGACTCCAAAGAGCGATAAAAAGAATAAAAATCAACATCTAGACTGTAAGCTTCAGCATAATTACTTGCTGAGATTGCATCTCCATTTCCTCGAATCTTTTCAGAATCTCTATAGGCATTTGCCAGGATAATTGTTCTTTCTTTATCTGCAAAAGCCTGGATTTTTTCAGCCTCCTCTGCACCTTCTGAGCGGAATTTATTGGCAATACTTTTTCTTTCTGTTTCCATTCGACTATAGACTGAATTTCTAACTTCCTGAGCAAGCTCAATTCGTTTAATACGAACGTCTATAACCTCAATACCAAACTCATCTTCAGCAATTGCCTTAAGCTTTCTTTTCACACTTGCCATAATTGCATCACGCTGAGAGGAAACAACTTCAATAATAGTGCGCTTAGAAAATTCACTTCTAAGAGCATCCTGATTATTTTGAGCAAGCCTTAAGTTTGCCGATGACATCGCACCACCCGTTGATATATAAAACTTTTCTGTATCAACAATTCGCCACTTAACATAAGAATCAACCGTTAAATTTTTCTTTTCAACAGTCAAAAATGATTCTGCTGGAGCATCTAATGTCTGAATGCGCTGATCAAATGTAACCACGTTATTCACAAAAGGAGTTTTAAACTTTAGACCTGGTTTATTTTCAACTGAAACAATTTCTCCCAGCCTTAGTTTAATTGCTACTTGCGTTTCATTAACAGTATACAAACTTGAGCTTATTAAGATTGCTACCAATACAGCTACTACTATAATAATTTTATTCATTATCTGTTCTCCCTTGAGCGTAATACACTTTCATCACTTTGACCCGATGGAGTTTGATTATAAGTACTTGTATTTGAACCAGATTTTGAAACCCTATTAGAGTTAATTAACTGATCAATTGGCAGATACATAAGAGAATTAGAGTTTGAATCTACAATAACTTTGCTCGTATTACTAAGAACATCCTCTAGAGTCTCTCTATATAGCCTCTCCTTGGTAACACCAGGAGCCTTTGTATACTCAGTTAAGATCTGAGTAAAACGATAAGCTTCACCCTCTGACTTAGAAACAACTTCTGATTTATAGGCTTCAGCTTCTGCGAGAAGCCTCTGACTTGCACCACGAGCCTTAGGAACAATATCATTTGCATAAGCCCGAGCTTCATTAATATATCTCTGTTCATCTTCCCTCGCCTTTACAACATCATCAAAGGCAGCTTTAAGTTGAACTGGTGGCTGAGCATCCTGCATAGTTACAGCTGTAATCTGTATACCAAGTCCATAATCATTAATGAGTGCCTGAGAGGCTGTTTTAACCTCTTGTGCCACTTGATCACGACCAGTAGTTAAAACGAAGTCCATTGTATTATCACCAACAACTTGCCTAATAATACTTTGAACGACATGACTTAAAGTAAGCTCTGGATTAGAAACATTAAATAGGTATGCTTGTGCGTCTGCAATTTTATACTGAACAGCAAGCTTAACATCAACCATGTTCTCATCTCGAGTAAGCATTAATGACTCTGAACTTACTCCGCCGCTATATGAATTTTGAGCATTTCTAAAACCAATTTCTGCAGAGCGAACTTGCTCAACATTAACTTTGTAGACTGACTCAATAGGGTAAGGAATATGCCAGTGAGGCCCCTGAGTTGTTGATGTTTGAAAAGCGCCAAAACGCAAAACAACTCCTCTTTCAGCTGGATCAATAATATAAATACCTGTTGCCATCCAAACTATGAATGCCAGTATAAATATATATTTAAAACTTCCTTTTGCAGCCTTACTGGCCCCAGAGTTTCCTGAAGAACTCCCACCAAATGTAGAGTTGAATTTATTTTTAAAATCTTTAATAACCTCATCAAGCTCTGGAGGAGTTTGGTTGTTGTTATCATTCCAAGCCATTGAGGCTCCATTTTGTTTTTTACTCACGTAATTTCCTTAAAAATACAAGTTAAAGTAAAGATATGGTCAAAGTAAAAAAAAACAAGTACTTTGTAAATCTTTTTTAATGGAGAAAAAATAAACTTTTATCCAATTCAAGATATATTTTACCCAATAAATATTAAATAAAGTTAAATTTGAATTTGTTAAAGTTTCTCAATCTGACTGAGTTTTAAATTACATATAATGATAAAATGTGTTTTTTTAATTAACTCTTTATATTTCATGAAAAAATACTTAATTTTTCTTGTTTTAATTTTAAGCCATTTTTCAATTCATGCTGAGGGAGTTAAGCTAAGCTGCCTTCCTACTGAGGCAGCTTGTTTAAACTGCCCAGACTACCAAACTCTTTTCCCTATTGAAAAATTCTCAACTAATAATGATAGCCTCGATATTGAGGCAGATCAAAGTGAATTACTGGAAGGTAAATATCTCCTAAATGGAAATGTTGTAGTTAACTCTACAAAGTTGTATCTTGCTGCTGATGATGTTGAAGTATCGTCTGTAGATAATTCTTTAATTGCGACTGGAAATGTAAGATTTCAAGATGAAGCATATTTAATAACTGGCGACTTGTTGTCGGCAACCAGAGATAAAGATGAAAATTTAATAGCAACAGCAACAAATGCAAACTATCAAGATTTTGGAGCAGGCATGGGTGGTGCAAATGGATATACAGAATCTATTTCAAAAACATCCACTAGCGTACTCCTAAAAAATTCAACTTACAGCCTATGCCCTATTAATGAAAATGATTGGTTAATTGATGCAGATCAAATAGAACTTAACTTAGTTAAAAATAGAGGTATTGCAGATAATGCAATAGTTAAGTTTTATGGTATACCAATCTTTTATTTACCAAAGTATAGTTGGGTTCTTTCTGGACGTGGCTCAGGATTCTTGACTCCAGATTATTCCTCATATAGCGAACCTGGACAAACGGATAATTCTTATAGTGTTCGAGTACCTTATTACTTTAATCTAGCCCCTGATCGTGATTTACTAATTGCCTTAACTTATATGTCTAGCAGAAGATTTATTTATGAAGGCAAGTATCGTCAACTAATTGCTCCAAAAATATCTCCTGATCATAAAGAATCAATATGGTCAATTGAAACAAAATACCTTCCAGAAGACAAAATAACTAACTTAAAAAGATGGTTAGTAAACTTTTCAGAAGAAATAGATTTATCAGATAAAACGCACTTAAGTGCTCAATACTATCGAGTTTCTGACTCAGACTATTTTAAAGACATTGCTAGAACCAATACTGATGAAAAAACTCTTAAATCTCATATAAAACTTTCTTATTTAAATGATGTAAGTAAATTATCAGCATTTATTTTAACTGAAGATGAGCAAGTAGTTAATAGTGGGGTTCCAATTTATACAAGAGCCTTAGAAGCATCTATTTCTAAGACTCTAACTCCAGTTAGAGCAACGCCAGTAAAACTTGACCTTATTAGTACTAAATTCGCCCATGATACTCCGGGTAAAGTATCTGGTTTGAGAACACATGGCAATTTGGGAATCTCAAGACAGTTGAATATTAAATATCCAAAAATTACACCTAAATCCAGTATTGCAATTACTAATTACTCACTTAAAAATAGCCCTAACATAAACCGAACAATCGTAGGTGCTGGTTTAGATATTGACTTCACTATAATCAATCCTAGCAGTATGTTTGGCTTCAAAGTTAATCACCGAATTACTCCTTTAATAACTTATAACTACAGAGCAAAAAAAGTTCAAGGAAATATACCAATATTTGATAGTACCGACAAATATGATGATATTATTACTTTTGCTGATCTTACCTCTGGGGAGAGGTATACAGGGCTTGACAGAATTACTAATGCAAACGATATCACTCTTAGTCTTGAGTCAAGCTATCGAGCAATAGATTCAATAGGCACAGATAGGGACTTACTTAGCCTTAAAGTCGCTCAAAGTTTTTTTACAGATGACGAGGTTGTCAGTGACACGGTTAACTCTAATTATGAAACTAGAAAATCATATTCAGATATCGCTGCATCAATAGATATTGCTCTTGGTAAGTATATTATTAGCAGTATTGCTCAATATAGCCCCAATAAATCTAAAATTGTTAAAAAAGAAAATAGTTTGACTTACACCACAAACTCTAGAAAATTTATATCTTTAAGCTCAAGTGATGAAGGAGCCAAAAAAACTGAAAAACTTTATGCTGCATACCCACTTTCAGACTCCATTCATTTTTTTGGTGGCCTTGATAAAACAACTTCAACAGGAGTTACAAACTCAGAAATAACTGGTTTAGCATATGAATCTTGTTGCTGGGCTTTCAGGATGGCACACTTTAAAGAAGATAACACCTCTGGAGGTTATAACTACAGCACAGGTATGGAGTTAGTTCTCACGGGACTAGGTTCAACATCATCCCCACTGAAGGGGAAAATAGAAAATAGTATTCCAGGGTATGCAGCAAAACTAAGATAATGAAAAGAGTTATATCTCTTATTGTTTTATTAAATATTGGAGTTGTTTTTGCAGAAAATACTATTATTGCTATAGTTAATAATAATGTTGTTACATATAATTTTGTTAAAGCCTCTCTATTAAATGCTAATTCTAATGAACAGAAAGTCAATATAGTCAATCAGAAAATAGACTCTATTCTTCAGCTAAATAAGGCAAAAGAACTAAATATATATGCATCAATAAATGATATTAATGGGGCTTTATTGGAAATAGCAAAAAGCAACAATATCTCCATAGAGCAACTTCGTTCTTATCCAGAATTTTTAGCCTTAGAAATTGAGGTTTCAGAAAAAATCTCAATTCTTAATTTGCAAAGATTAATTACAAAGGATATTATTATTTCTCAAGATGAAGATCTTATTAATTGCCCCAAAGAAAGCTCTGATAATGGTATTAAACAAATTAAAATTGCTCAGATTATTATTTCTGAAGTAAAGGTTCTTAATGAAGATGACCAAGACAAGGAAATCAAAATATTTTTAAATAAGCTTTCTGAGCATATTAAGAAAGGCGCTTCTTTTGAAGCTTTTGCAAAACTTCATTCGCAGCATCCAAGTTATGTAAATGGGGGTATTTCAGACTGGATTGAGATTAACACCCCATCATCAATAATGTTAGACTCTCTTAAAGTTAAAGAAATTTCACAAATATATTTGACTGACTTTGGTTTTGCAATTGGAATTAAACTAGAAGAACGCTTTGTTAGTAAAAATCTAAAGCAATGCAAAGAAAAACTAATCTATCTTAATGCTGAAAAATTTTACTCTAGCTGGGTTAAGGAACTTCGAGAGCAGGCTTTTATAAAAATATATCATGACGCACTATAATAACTATACTACTGTATATGTCTAAATCAATTTTCATATTCGGCTTTCACAGCATTAAAAGTCTTTTAAATACTAATCCTGAATCTGTCTTAAAGGTCTTTATTCAGACTGGCAGGAAAGATGAAAGGGTTAATAATTTAAATGAAACTTTATCTGACTTGAAGATACCATTTTCAAGATTAGATAAGAATGATCTTGATCATATTGCCAAAGGCGAAATACATCAAGGCATAATTTCTGAAGTTATTCTTCCTCCTCTTTTAACTGAGAGTGAACTTTTAACCTCTATTGAAAGTTTAATAGTAAAGCCTTTAATTCTAATATTAGACTCCATTCAAGACCCAAGAAACTTAGGGGCTTGCCTAAGAAGTGCTAATGCTGCTGGAGTTACTCATGTTATTATCAACAAAGATGGTTCTGCTCCAATCAATGCCTTAGTTCATAAAACCTCAGCAGGTGCCATCAACAGTCTTCAAATTTTTCATGTAACAAATCTATCAAGAACAATTAAATCGATCCAAGAAAAGGGGATCTGGGTTATTGGTCTTGATGGTGATTCATCATCTAAAATCTATGATGTTAATTTATCTGATCCAACAGCTATTGTTATGGGTTCTGAAGGAAAAGGAATCAGACAATTAATTAAAAAAACATGTGATCAACTTGTTACCATTCCAATGTCAGGAAATATAGAAAGTCTTAATGTTTCAGTAGCAACTGGAATTGCTCTATTTGAAAGTAAAAGACAAAGAGAAAGTAGTTAACACTCTCAGAAGTTTCGGGTAAAATAATCACGCTTTAGAAATCAGATAATGGAAACGACTAAACAGCTTCCTAAAACGATTAAATTATTTAAGTTTGCTAGAAAAGAGG
This sequence comes from uncultured Candidatus Thioglobus sp., assembly GCA_905612405.1. Classification (GTDB taxonomy): domain Bacteria; phylum Pseudomonadota; class Gammaproteobacteria; order PS1; family Pseudothioglobaceae; genus Pseudothioglobus. The sequence continues at coordinate 13,186 of CAJQRX010000013.1, read as the reverse complement.
CAAGCTTGCATGGTGACTATAAAATTGCTGCTATGCCTAGAATTTCGGAGATAGCTAGAAATACTGAAGATAGAATAAAGGTGGACTTATCATTCTATTTAGAAAATGATAAAACGCCATGCATAAAGGGGATAATTAACGCTAATATTATTTTAGATTGCCAGCGCTGTTTAGAGGCATTTCCCGTTAAGTTAAAAGTAAATTTTAATTTAGCATTTGTAAGATATGAAGATCAGGCTGAAGGACTAGATTCTAGTTTTGAAGTTTATGTTATTGGAGAAGAAGAAGATTTAGATTCAATAGATTTAATTACAGATGAGATTCTGTTATCTATTCCAATGGCCCCTTCTCATGATTTTGATTGTAGTTTAAAGATAAACAAAGAAGAGATAGTTGAAGAGATTCGTAAAAATCCCTTCGATGTTCTAAAAAATATTAAAATCGCCGATTTCGGCAAGGAGTAAAAAATGGCAGTACAAAAAAGTAGAAAAACACCATCAAAAAGAGGGATGCGTCGCTCACATAATGCGTTGAAAAATCCTGCGTTATCTGAAGATCAAGAAACTGGTGAAACTCATCTAAGGCATCATATTACTGCAGATGGATACTATCGTGGCAAGCAAGTTATCAAGTCAGCCGCTGATGATATCGAAGAAGTAGAAGCTTAAATCTAACCTATGTCAATAAAGGTATCAATCGATGCCTCAGGTGGTGACTTTGGAATTCCTGTCACCATTAATGCTGGCATCATCGCTTTAAAAACTTTTAGTGATCTTACGATTGCTTTTGTGGGTGATCAAAAAGCTATACAGATAGAAATTAACAATACCTCAATTCCTCAAAAAATGTTAGAAAGAATAGAGATCAAGCACGCGTCACAAGTCATCAATATGGATGACTCACCTTCTACCGCTCTTAGGCATAAAAAAGACTCCTCAATGAGAATTGCCATTAATCTTGTTAATGATGGAAGCGCTCATGCTTGCGTAAGTGCTGGAAATACAGGCGCCCTTCTATCGATAGCAAAGTTTGTACTTAAAACTATTAAAGGGGTTGATAGGCCAGCAATTATGTCTGCTGTGCCTACATTAACAGGCCGACCTACTCACATTCTTGACTTAGGTGCCAATGTTGATTCAAAGCCAGAAACCTTATTGCAATTTGCAATTATGGGCTCCATTGCTGTTCAAAATACAGAAAATATCGAGAATCCTACTGTTGGATTACTAAATGTTGGCTCTGAAGAATTAAAAGGTCATTGGAAAATTCAAGAAACTGCAGAATTATTAAAAAACTCTTCTCTCAACTATATTGGCTTTGTAGAGGGTGATGATATTTACAAAGGAAGTGTTGATGTTATCGTCTGTGATGGCTTTGAAGGAAATATTGCGCTGAAAGCTAGTGAGGGGGTTGCCCATATGTTTTCACATTTCATCAAAAAATCTTTTAACAAAAATATATTTACAAAAATAGCTGCACTAATAGCTAGCTCAGTTATGAGGGATTTTAAATCTAGAGTTGATCCTGGAAAATACAATGGTGCAAGCTTACTAGGTTTAAAAGGTGTAGTAGTTAAAAGTCATGGTAAAGCAGATGTTGACTCTTTTTTTCAGGCAATTAAAGAAGCATATCTTGAGGCACATGCTAAAATTACTGATAAGATTTCAGTTCAATTGACTCGTGAATTAGAAGAACATAAGTAGTTGTCTACTAATTAAGAATCTGATAATTAGATCCACCTACAACTAAAAGTTACTATAAATGCAAATCTTCAAAATAGAAACTAAACTTAATTTATATATTATGAGTTCTTGTAATATGGAATTTTTGATTAAATTATGAGCGGTCAACGACGTTGGCTTAAAGTATGGGCTAGAACTGTCGGAATGCCAGTTGGTATTACAGATGAAGACAAGCCAGAGTTTCTCCCAATCAAACAAACAGATGTAAAAAAAGCACTATTATTCCGCTCATTTTGGATCATACTACATGTACTAACTTGCGTAATGATTATTGCAGGTAATGGAAGGTCACTTGGATGGTGGTAAAATAATATCAAAAGGAGGCATAATGTCGAAAGTTGCAATTCAATCACAAAGAAAAAAGCCCATTAAATAATGAAAAAATTTGCAAGAATTATTGGTACTGGAAGCTACTTACCAAGCAAGATTGTTACAAATCTTGATCTTGAGAAAACTCTTGATACTACTGATGAATGGATAACTGCTCGAACTGGAATTAATGAGAGGCGAATAGTTACAGAAGAAAGTACATGTGACCTAGCACTTGAAGCTAGTAAAAATGCCGTCGAAATGGCTGAAATTAGCCCTTCAGAGATTGATCTTATTATTCTTGCCACTACTACGCCGGATAAAATCTTTCCTGCAACAGCAACAATGCTTCAAGATCGTCTTGGTGCTTCATGTCCAGCATTTGATCTTCAAGCAGTTTGTGCAGGCTTTGTTTTTGCCCTTACAACTGCGCAGCAATATATTGAAAATGGAAGCTTTAAAAATATATTAGTTGTTGGTAGTGAGACAATGTCAAAAATTGTTGACTGGAATGATCGCTCCACTGCAATCCTTTTTGCTGATGGCGCTGGAGCTATAGTAGTTAGCTCTGATAATACCACTGGTATAAAGCACTCTAAACTTTATAGCGATGGAAGTTTCTTATCTTCACTCCATGTTAACAACAATGGTATTAATGAATTAGGTACGATTGAAATGTCAGGAAATGAAGTTTTTAAGATTGCAGTTAATAGACTCTCAGATTTAGCAGAAGAAACACTTCAAGATTGCAATATGACAGCTGATGATATTACTTGGATGGTACCGCATCAAGCAAATATCCGTATTATTAAAGCAGTTGCAAAACGAATTAACTTACCTATGAGCAAGGTGATTCAAACTTTAGATAAGCATGGAAATACTTCAGCTGCCTCTATTCCTTTGGCTCTTGATACAGGCGTGCGTGATGGAAGAATCAAAAAGGGAGACATGTTACTTTTTGAAGGAATTGGTGGGGGATTCAGCTGGGGTAGTGTTCTTGTTGAATACTAAAAAGAGCGCTTCATTAACTTGACAGTTAGATCTTTTAAAGGCTTTTCATCAACGCTAAGAAATGATATTTCATCAAGAGCCTCTTGGTAAAGGCTTTCATACTTTTTAACTGATTCATCTAATCCTAAAATAGATGGATATGAAGGTTTATTTTTTACTAAATCTGAATTTTGTCTCTTGCCTAATATCTTATCTGAGGTAGTTACGTCCAATACATCATCCTGTACCTGGTAAGCAAGCCCTATATGATTTGAGAAAGAATCTAATATAGATAAGTCTTCTTTACTGATATAAGGATTCAAAATAGCCCCAAACATTACAGAACAATTTAAAAGTGAGCCAGTTTTCTTTTTATGCAAAATAGTTAGCAGCTCTATATCTACTTCTTTAGAGACAATAGATAAGTCAATTGACTGACCTTCTGCCATTTTAAAAGCTGACAGTGATAACAAATTTAATAATTTTACTTTTGTAACGGAATCAATTAAGTCATCACCAGAAATTACCTCAAATGCTAAAGCCTGCAGGCCATCACCTGCAAGTATTGCTTGAGCCTCACCATAAACTTTATGAGAGGACGGCTGATTATGCCTAATATCATCATCATCCATTGCAGGAAGATCATCGTGAATAAGAGAGTAGATATGAATTAACTCAATAGCACAGGCGCTCGAATCAACTTTTTGGATATCAATACTAAACAAATTAGCTATAGTATAAGTAAGGATGGGTCTAAAACGTTTTCCGCCAGCCAAAACGCTATACTTCATAATATTATTTAGCTCACTCTGATAAGAATTTTCAGGCGAAATAGAGTTCAAATAATTCTCTAGACGGGAGTTAACTCGCTCCCGATAAACCTCAAGAATCTCCAAAGGATTTCTCTTCACTATAGTTATCATTTTCACTTAAAACACTTATTCGCTGCTCAGCATCTGTCAGTGCAGTGTGGCATTGTCTATGTATTTTAACGCCTTCTTCAAAATATTTTAGAGAGTCCTCTAAGCTAAGCTCACCCGACTCCATCTTGTTAATAATTTCTTCGAGTTGCAACAAGCCTTTATTAAAATTAAATTTATCTGTCATTTATTATTACCTTAATTTCATGAATTATTCAAAATTTTATCCATCCATGAGCTTGGTAATATTCTACCTAAAAAAGCAAATAATTTGGTTGGAAAGGTGACGCGATAGTGAATTTTTGGTGAACTTGACTTTAGAGCATGCAGCGCACTCTTCAATACAGCCTCTGGTGGAAGAGTAAATCGAGCATTCTTATCTGATTCAAGTCTTTGAATCATTGTGTTATATTGTTCTTTATAATTACTCTTTGAGCTATCTACATTTTTCTTAAAAGCTAAATAAGCATTGGCTCTAAATTTTGACTCTATTGGACCAGGCTGTATTAAAGAAAATTTAATGTTTGTATCACTGAGCTCTAACCTTAAAGTATTCACTAAACCCTCTATTGCAAACTTAGATGCAATATAGGGACCTCTAAATGGCATAGCAACAAAACCTAAAACAGAGCTTACATAAATAACTCGCCCTAAATTTTCATTTCTCATTTTAGGTAATACCAAATTAGTCAACTCATGCCAGCCAAAAACATTCGCTTGAAATTGTTTCTCTAGCACATCTCGTGAGATATCCTCTAGGGCTCCAGCTTGCCCATAAGCACCATTATTAATTAGAGCATACAAATTATCAGTCTTCTGATAAAGTTCTGAAATAGCTACATTTATTGAGTTTGAGGAAGACAGATCAAGTACTAAAGATTCAAAACCTAGAGCTTTGAGTTTATCTACGTCATTAATGCTTCTAGCACTTGCAAAAACACGATAACCTTCAGCGCGAAGTCCATGAGCAAGGCAAAGACCAATACCACTTGAGCATCCAGTAATAAGAACTGACTTTAATTTTGAAGAGCTGTCCAATATTCCGCCTTAGTTTCTAATTCTAAATCAATACTTTGTGAACGTAACACCAGAAAGTCATAGGCCATTCGAAAACGTGGATTACTAATCAAATCTCTTTCTTTTTTTGGATTACAATTTTCCAATTGATATTGCATCAACCAAATATCTTTAACACGAGTTGACAACCATCGAGGCATCATAACTTGCTGAGTTTGATTTTTGATAACATATTCTGCAGCATTAATTATTACCTCTACCTGAGATTTATTTTTTTTACTAGTTACAATAACTCTTAAATTAAATGCACTCCAAAGAAAGACAGCAAAAATAAAAGCAGGAGTAACAGAATTACCACTCTTAATTCTCTTAGAGGTATTTTCTAAAGCAGCATTAATAAATAAACTTTCTTTAGTTTGAGAGAATAAATGCTTTAATAATCCAAAATTTAAAAGTTCATTAAAAACTTCAATTGAGTTTTCATTGTGGAACAGTTTAATTACTTCTTCATAGAGTCTCGCAGGAGGAATATTAGCTAGTAAATGTGCATTACTCGATATATCCTGTGAGAGCTCTGGTTCTAATTTAGCACTTAGTTTGACCTTAAAACGAACAGCACGAATCATTCTTACTGGATCTTCTTCAAAACGTTCTTTAGGATTGCCTATCATTTTAATTTCAGCGGCCTTTAAATCATCAAGGCCTCCAACATAATCAATAACCTGAGAGTTAACAAGATCATAATAAAGAGCATTAACAGTAAAATCTCTTCTGAATACATCGTCTTTTAATGAGCCATAAAAGTTGTCTCGCACAATTACACCACTATTAGAAGTTTTAACCTTACCTGCACGAAAAGTGGCAACTTCAATAAATTTTCTTGCTGAGAACATTATATGAACTAATCTAAAGCGCCTCCCAATAATTCTTGAACGTTTGAAAGCTTTGTGAACTTGCTCTGGAGTTGCATTTGTAGCAATGTCAAAATCTTTAGGCTCATAGCCTAATAATAAATCTCTTATACAGCCACCAACTAAATAAGCATCATATCCAGCTTTAATTAAAGTCTGGACAATCCTTACAGCATCTTTATCAAGTAACTTTTTGTCAAATTTAACAGTCTGACGAAATGGGGTCATAAGCTCACAACTTCTCTAGGAATCCAGCCATTTTTTCTATGCTCACATTCGATATTTGTATAAACCCCACCTCTAACATTGAAAATAGCCTTTAATCTAATAAAACGAGGATTCATGACCTCAACTAAGTCATCAAGAATTTTATTAGTAACTGCCTCATGAAAAGCACCTTCATTTCTATAAGACCAAAAATAATTTTTTAGCGCTTTAAGTTCAACACAAAAATTATCCGCAATATATTCTATATGAATATCCGCAAAATCTGGCTGGCCAGTTAAAGGACAGAGGCATGTAAATTCTGATGAATCAATGCGAATTACAAAATCCCTTTCACTATTAGGATTATCAAAAACTTCTAAAATTTTGCTGGGTGAACTAGACATAATTTTTCTCTTTCTTATTTAAAAAATTTATTTTATCAAAAAAATAGCTAATTTTTCCTTCTCTAAACATATAGAAAATGATTAAAAATAAAAATAAAGATAAATGAATGCTCCACATTCCAATAATTGGACTTAACTGTCCCATCTCTATAGAACTTTTGGCTACTATCAAGCTATTATTGTAGAGCATAAATACAACTATCCCAATTATAAGATTTATTCCTTTTCCAGTTCTTGGCGATGATTTTCCTAAAAAAACCCCAAAAACTGAAAGAAGTAAAATTGAAATAGGCTGAGAAAATCGCCATTGCATCTCTGCATTTGCGAGCAAGCTATCTTGGCCTAATAAATTTATTGATGTCATTTCTTCAATTTCAGAAAAATTCGATAAGGATTTTTTTACTTCCCCAGAAACTATCTCAAAGTCATACAAGTCAAAATTCATTATATTAATATTTTTATTTCCAGGTAATCCCTCATAGCGAACTCCATCTTTTAATCGTAAATAAACACTTTTACTCTGGATATCTGTATATTTTTTAGCTTCTGATGCTAAAACAATAATAGGACTTCCATTACTCGCTGAATAAATAAATATCTCTTCCATATTTTGCTCTCCATCAACATCAATAATTGAAGACTCCGAGGCGTAAAACATTATCTCTCCATTCTTAAAACTTTCAAATCTTCCTTCAGTTATAAAAGAAAATTCTGAGGCATTAACTGTTTGACTTTCAGCTAAACTTTTTTGTTCTTTAGCCCAAGGTACAGCGAAAATAGTTAACCAAAATACAAAAATAAAAGTCAAAATTACAATTGGCTTAATAAAATTAATAAAATCCCTCTCCCCTAATCCTATTGAGTTCATAACTATTGCCTCAGAGTTTTTATATAACTGTGATATAGAAATAATTATTGAAAGAAAAAGGGATAGAGTTATTATTATTGGAATATCTCTTAACATGTTAAAACCAATTAATGGCATTAACTCAATAATGGGAATATTATGTTTGAAGCTCTCTTGAAGAGTCAATACAAATTGATTTCCAAAAACTAAAAGACCTATAATAAAAGTTATTGAAAATAAAAAAACTATTAGATTTCGTAGCAAGTACCTTGAAATTATTGTGTTTGGATAATTAAAGATTTTAAAAAGCATTTTTGTTAATTATAAAATACTCTTAATAAGATAGTTTGATATTACTTCTTTTGTTTCATCGAATCAAAAAATTCATCATTAGTTTTGGTAAAGCGCAACCTCTCAATTAAAAATTCTGCCGCCTCAACTGTATCCATTGGATGAAGGATTTTTCTTAAGATCCACATTTTCTGTAATTCCTGATCATCAGTCATAAGCTCCTCACGACGAGTACCCGATGCATTGATATTGATTGCTGGAAATATTCGTTTTTCGGACAACCTTCTTTCAAGATGTAGCTCCATATTTCCTGTTCCTTTAAACTCCTGATAGATAACTTCATCCATCTTGGAGCCTGTCTCAACAAGTGCAGTTGCAATTATGGTTATGCTGCCACCATTTTCAATATTTCTTGCAGCTCCAAAAAAGCGTTTCGGTCTCTGCAATGCATTTGCATCAACACCACCAGTTAAAACCTTTCCAGAAGAAGGTGCAACAGTATTATAAGCCCTTGCTAAACGAGTTATAGAATCAAGTAAAATAATAACGTCTTTGCCTTGTTCAGCTCTTCTTTTGGCTTTTTCAATGACAATTTCAGCAATTTGGACATGTCTTTTTGCAGGCTCATCAAAAGTAGAAGAAATAACTTCTCCTCTAACTGTCCGCTCCATTTCAGTAACTTCTTCAGGTCTCTCATCAATTAACAAAACAATTAATTCACACTCTGGGTGATTAATAGCAATAGATGATGCAATATTTTGCAAAATCATAGTTTTTCCAGCTTTTGGAGGGGCCACTAGTAAACCTCTTTGCCCCTTTCCAATGGGGGCAACTAAATCAATTACTCGAGCAGTTATATCCTCTGTACCCCCATTACCCAATTCAAGACCCAATCTCTCATTAGGGTGTAATGGTGTTAATGAAGAAAAAGGTATGCGGTTTCTAACACTTTCTGGAGAATCCTCATTCACCTCAGAAACTTTAACTAAAGCAAAGTACTTTTCACCTTTTTTTGGAGCCCTAATTTTTCCAGTAACAACATCACCAGTTAATAAATTAAAGCGCCTAATTTGATTAGGTGAAACATAAATATCATCAGGACCTGACACGTAAGAGTCATTTGAAGACCTAAGAAAACCATAGCCTTCTTGTAAAATATCTAATACACCATCCCCAAGAACTTCTTCATCATTATCTGCTTTATGTTTTAGAATTGCAAAAATTAAAGTTTGTTTTTTTGCTCTTGAAATATTTTCAATACCAAGAGATTGGGCTAATTCCAAAAGCTCAGCAGGAGTCTTAATTTTAAGTTCTGATAGTTTCATATAAATTTTTAAAGTTGTTATAGAGAGTTGGCATATTGCCGGGGGATATTAGTAAGTTAGTATTAAATTGAGTTTGTTAGAAGAGAAGTAGTTTAAAGAGTTTTTATATTTAGTTAGATAATGTTATTAAATATTAGAATCCAAAAAAGCATTTAGGTTCGCCTTAGAAAGAGCGCCAACCTTAGTTGCATGAACCGCACCATCTTTAAATAAAAGCATTGTTGGAATGCCTCTTATACCATATTTAGGTGGTATTTGAATATTTTCGTCAACATTAACTTTTGCAATTGTAATTCGCCCATCATACTCGTCAGCAATTTCATCAAGAATAGGAGCTAGAGCCTTACATGGACCACACCATTCGGCCCAAAAATCTACTAAAACAGGTTGAGGAGATTTTACTATATCAGCCTCAAATGAAGCGTCACTGACTACTTTAATTTTGTCGTTCATGCATTAAAAATTGGAAAGTAAAAAATGAAAAAGAAATGTTTCTATCCGATATTATAACACTTCTTGCAAGAAAATCTATTATTTTAAAAAGATAGTTGATTATAAAAACTCATCAATACTGATAATAATATAGTTAGGTAAAAAAAGCAAGAATTAAAGGAATTGTAATAAATGATAAAGCTATTTGGGTTGTAACAATACTTGTCATCAGTTGCTCATCACCGCCAAATTGTTTCGCTAACGCGTGAGATGAGGCCGCCGTTGGGACAGATGCAAAGATTACAGCTACAATAACCTCTAACTGGCTTAACCCAATATATGTTGCAACAAAATAAGCAATCACAGGAAATGCTAACAATTTGAGAGAATTAGAAATAATAATTGGAGTGATTTTTAAAGCTAGATCTCTTACTTTAATCTTTGCACCAATAGTTAGCAGCATTATTGGCAATGCAGCAGCACCTAATAGGCCAGAAGTTTCATTAATGATAATTAATTTATCTGGCTCAATTAATGACGCCATCAATCCAGCTATCATTGAGAGAATGAATGGATTCTTTATAAGCTCAATAAATATATTAGCTATTCCTTTTGAAGATTTAGCTTGTCCAGGCTGCTTTAAGTTAGTAACCATAATAGATATAACAACAATATTAATAGTAGGGACATATATGAGCATAAACATAGCTCCAATTTCTAGCCCTTGATCACCAAAAAGACTCCCAGCTATTGCAAGTGCTATAAACGCGTTATGCCTTACTGCGCCCTGCAGAATTGACGACCAAGACTCTGGAGAATACCCTAGAAGCCTTCCCATTAAAATTGCTACTATTGTGATAATGAATAAACCAGATAATATAACAACGCTATAACTATAAAACATTGATGAAGATAAGTTTTTTATTTCGGATATGTGATGAAATAAAAGAGCTGGAATTAGAACCCAGTAAACTAACTTGTCGTTAACATCCCAAAAAGATACATCAGGAACGCCAACCCTTCTTAGAATATTACCTAGTATTATCAGGATAAATACTGGTGAGATAAGTAGAAATATTTGGAAGAAATTTGAAAGCATTTATACTTTTTTATTTACTTAAGAATAATATTAAGAATTAATATTATCAATATAATCTATAGCCATTTTTATACGATGTAAGGTTTTTTCTTTACCAACAAGTTGAGCACTTATATCAACACTTCCTGACTTTCCATCACCACTAATAGCAAGTCTAAACGGCTGCCCTACCTTACCAAACCCAATATCTCTAGATTCACAAATACCTTTATTGACCGAGTGAATATTTTCAGCTGTCCAGGAACTAATATCTTTTAAGTTAATCAACAAATCAACTAATACCAATTTTGATTCTTTAGTAAAAAATTTATCTGCCTGAATTGAATCAAACTCTTTGAAGTCATTATAAAACATGACACAGCTCTGAGCCATATCAACTAAGGATTTAGAGCGATCTCTAAGAGCATCTACTACTTCGTTAATATTAGGTCCATTATTTATTTCAATATTTAATTGATCAAAATGCCATTTAAGATTAGAAATAAGAACTTTAACTTCTGTTGTCTTTATATGAGACTGATTAATCCAATCAAGTTTTTCTTGATTAAAACTAGCTGGTGAATTATTAATACTGCTAAGTTCAAATAGTTGAATCATTTCATCAACTGAAAAAATTTCTTGATCACCATGGGACCAACCTAGTCTTATGATGTAATTAAGAAGAGCATGAGGCAATAAGCCTTCGTCCCTATAAGATAGTAAATTAAGCGCTCCATGCCTTTTAGATAAGCGCGATCCATCTGAACCCAAGATCATTGGCACATGAGCAAATTTAGGGATAGACCATCCCATAGCTTCATAAAGATTAATCTGCTTTGGAGTATTGTTAATATGGTCATCTCCTCTGATAACGCACTCTATCTGCATATCATGATCATCAACTACAACAGTCAAGTTATAAGTTGGTGAGCCATCTGACCTTGAGATAATTAAATCATCTAGTTCAGAATTAGAAATATTTATTTCACCCTTAACATAATCATTAAAACTTACATCCCCATCAATAGGATTAAGGAATCTAATAACGCCATTTTTTAATCCCTTATTTCGACAGCATCCATCGTATTTAGGTTTTTCTTTTTTTGCAATTTGCTCTTCTCGCATTACCTCTAATCGCTCGATAGGGCAGTCGCAATAATACGCCTTACTTTTTGTCAGTAATTCAGAGATTACTTCATTATAGCGCTCAGTTCTATCACTCTGATAAATTGGGCCTTCATCATAATCTAAGCCTAGCCAATCCATTCCCTCTAAAATTGCATCAACAGATGATTGAGTTGACCGTTCCTTATCAGTATCTTCAATTCTTAGTACAAACTTACTGTTATTTTTTTTAGCCCATAACCATGCAAATAGAGCAGTTCTGGCGCCGCCAATATGTAAAAAACCAGTTGGAGAAGGGGCAAATCTTGATTTCATTTATTTTTTTAAGAATTGTGGGTTTAAATATCAATTAACTTAATAACTCGTTTATTGATAAATTAATTAACACTATTAACCTACCAAATCAAATCAAATGATAAGCTAATTTTACACTGTTATAATATCCCAACATTCAAATAGCGAAGTATATTAATGGAATTCACTCAGCAAAATGCTAATCAAAACACCATTATTTCATACAATGATTTAACAATTACCCTCTCCCACTTTCAGCTAAACACACCTTGCTTTATTTCTTCAAATGAATCAAAGGAACTATCAGCTTTGAACATATCTGAAATTAATAAAGAATTTCTATTTCCACTTTTATCAAAAGAGTCAATTGACCTTCTAATAATTGGAACTGGCATTAGTCCAGTTTTTCTATCGCCAAAACAACAAATGTCATTATCAGAAATTGGCTTAGGTGTAGAATGCATGAATAATAAATCTGCATGCTCTAGCTTTAATTTACTTCTTGGAGATTTAAGGAAAGTTGGTTTGTTAATTTTATGATTGCTTATTTATATAAAATAGTAATCAAATCTTTAAATTACTTAAAAGAATATCTTCATAAGTTTTTTAAAATTGATACACCTCTATTAATTTTATTAATCTTACTTTCATCTTTTGGGCTATTAATTCTTTATAGTAGTTCTGGCGGCTCTTTAAACCTAGTTTATCGTCAATTAATTCACCTAGGTTTAGCTACATCCGTAATGCTAGTAATTGCTCAAATCCCTCCAATTATTATGCGACGATCAGCGCCAATACTAATGATTCTAGGTATTTTTCTATTAATATCAGTGCTATTTTTTGGGAGCTCTGGAGGAGGAGCCCAGAGATGGCTTGATATTGGATTAGTGAGATTTCAACCCTCAGAATTAATGAAGATTATTTTACCAATGACAATTGCTGCAATTTTGAGTGATAGAACTTTGCCTCCTAGGCCTCGTTCAGTAGTAATTTCAATGATCGTCATTGGTCTAGTTGTTTTTCTTATTGCTAGGCAGCCAGATTTGGGAACCTCATTATTAATAGGTGCATCTGGAGTATATGTTTTATTTTTTTCAGGAGTAAAAGTAATAATATTAAAGAATAAATGGTTAAACTTATTATTTATTACAAGCATGGTTTGTGGCTCCTTATTTTTAGCTTGGAATTATTTTTTAATAGCCTATCAGAAGAGAAGAATTTTAACTCTATTTAATCCAGAGTCAGATCCATTGGGCTCGGGCTATCATATCATTCAATCTAAAATTGCTATTGG